>DAOVNV010000274.1 GCA_030630015.1 Desulfuromonadales bacterium
AATGCGTCTTTCTGGCATCGTATCTCGCCACCGCTTGTACCGAGATCGACCGGGATGATTGAGCCGGGGTAAGGTGCTGCAAACGCAACATGACTTTTACCTGGACCCTGATGCGTGAAATGGGTCATGAACAGGGATTCCCCAGTCATGGCGCGTTTCCCGGCGCTGAAGACCTTGCCGAAAAAACCGCTTTCAGTTTTAGAACCGTCTCCCATCCTGGCTTCGAAACTGATGCCTTCTTCCATGTAGGTCATTGCCCCCGCTTCGGCGATGACGGTTTCGCCGGGGTCAAGTTCCACAACGACCATCTGCATATCATCGCCAATAATTTTGTAATCAACCTCGTGGCATTGCCTGCGCATAGTGTCCTCCTGCTAAATTATTTGGTTAAGTGGATTTTTGTGAGAGACTGTTTTTACTGAATATCGCCATGTCTGTGCACAACAGGATATCATATTCCTTTGATGATGGAAGTTCTGTCTTGACCACTCTGGACTCATGAGCCCAGGTGATTCATAATGGCGTAAGTGACTTTATCCTAAAGAACAATGGAGCATATATGACTGTTTCAACCAGTAAGGTGATTTTTATCGATGTTGAAACCACGGGGACCAACCCCGAACTGAACGGGTTGACCCAGGTTTCAGGATGTATTCAGATTGACGATCAGGTCAGGGAGTCTTTCGACTACTATCTCAGGCCGTTCCCGCGTGACGTGATTGAGGATGCAGCACTCAAGGTGACCGGGCTTGACCGACGGCAGTTCCTGTTGCCGGACGATCCGAATTTTCTCCATGTTGACGGGCAGGACTTTGTTGACCCTTACGAGGTATTCACTCAACTGAAGCAGCTGCTCGCAAATCACATCGACCAGTATGACAAGAACGACAAGTTTCAGTTTGTCGGCTACAATGCCCATAGCTTCGATATGCCGTTCATGCGGAAATTCTGGGAGAAGAACAATGACCGGTTTTTCGGCAGCTGGTTCTGGTACCCCTGCCTGGACGTGATGCTGCTCTGGGCGCAGATTCTCCAGCCCGAACGGGCACAATTGACGAATTTCAAGCTGGCAACCGTTGCCAGGCATTGCGGTATCGAAGTGGATGATTCCCGGCTGCATGACTCACAGTATGATATCGAGTTGACCCGGGAGTTGTGGCTGATCGCACGTGAAATTATTGATCGGGGCAGAGTGAAGAAGCAGCCGGAAGTGCAGGGCACTCTGTTTGATTTCTAGGTGTTTGCCGGATCCGTTCAGTCCGCGTCTCTGGTCAGGACATTGATGCGCCGGTCTGACGCAAGAAAAATTCCTGAGTCGGTTTTATGAAGAGTCAGGAATTTCAGGATCTCTCTTTGACGGACCTCCGGCAGTTCCTGGTAATTTGGTAGTTTGCTCGAGTAGAAATCCTGTGCGTCGTCGAACTGAAACTGCGTCTGGAAGTGGACCGTGTCGCCAAGAGTCCAACCCTGCAGCGACCGCATGGCGTGGATTGCCGCCTCTTTCAACGGTCCTTCGTCGCCACTGCCGGCTCCGAAGCGCTGCTTGGCTTCATTGAATGAACCGCCGTCGCCCGGTTCCACGATGACAATTGCGCCATTCTTGCGGAGCAGGTGGCCAGACCGCTCCAAACTTGAAAGCATCTCATCGATCGGAACATGGTGAAATGAGAGGGTGTAGATGACCACGTCAAAACTCTTCGGAGGGAAGTCGGGGATCCCTTTCTGGGCAAGCAGGAACTCAACATTGTCTGCCTTGATGGCAGCCCGGGCTTTTTCGAGAGCGGCTGCATCAGGGTCAGTGGCCACAACCCTTTTGGCGAATCTGGCCAGATCACGGGTAATCCGCCCCTTGCCGCAGCCTATTTCCAGAACGGCTTTGCCTGACAAATTGCAGTTGGCATTGATGGTGTTTATAAATTGATCAGTTGGGTCCTGGATCATGATGTCCCTTTAGCGGT
>DAOVNV010000213.1 GCA_030630015.1 Desulfuromonadales bacterium
CTCCTGTTGCGCAGGATTTTTCTTGTAAAACAGGAGAATCCTCCCGCCGACCGGCCTCGATGACAGCCCTCTAACCAACTGGAATCAAACAAATAATCATATTTTTCATATAAAATCAGGATTGGTACGCTCGTTGCTATCTAATAAAGGCAAACACAAAGCAGCGACACACGCACTGCTCTCAAGATTGGGAAACAGGGAGGTCACCATGAAAAAGCATACCGATCCTAATAATAAAAAAACTCTCCGGGAGAAGGATGATTCTCTCGTCAGTCTGTCACGGAAAGGGCTCCTGGAACTGCTGCAGTTTCTGCTGATCAGCGCCTGTGCCTTCACCCTTCAGGATTTCAACCTGTTTGCCACCTTCCCCGAGCATGTTAAAGAAATCCTCGGCTGCCCGCCGCCGGCGATTTTGACCAATATCGCCCTGACCATCTACTGCATCTCCGTAATGATCCCGCAGTGCATCAGCCTGGCAAGTGACAGCCGTCCGATCCGCACCCATAACCACCTTGCTTACCTGGTCACCTTCTACTTGTTCTACTTCATTTCGAACGCTCTGGCCGCTAACTTCGTCGGTGTCCTCGTGGTCGGCCTGATCATCTACGGCCTCAGCCAGTTGAGCATCTGGGCCCATGCCTGCCGCCCAGTCGAAGACGGCAACCCGGCAGTTTAATCCCTCGACCTTTTAGATGCTCGCGCAATACAACACGGCCAGGGCCAGTTAAGCCCTGGCCGTGTTGTTACCTAGCCTTGCGCCTGAAACAGGATAAATCAGTTTGCTCTGTACAGCGGTATTGCCCGCTCTTTCTGAGAGGATTGTCCCCTGTCCACTTATGCAGGAAATTCCTGCTGTTCAAGAAGGAAAAAGCCTTATTTCAAGAGACCATTTTTAAGCCCATACGGCTAAGCTACTGGAATTGTTTCGATTAATCCACGCCAGACATTTTGGCACAGGTCGTGCTATTCCTTTGTGTTACAGAGATTGTTTTCCCCACTCCGAGAGGTCATCTGAGTATGGAACCGACAACGGACAGAGGGCGAGACAGTGAACAACCAGCCCGCCTTCACGAAAGGACGCACCCGACAAACGGGTGGCCATCCATCAGTGTTGAAAAAACAGGGAAAAGTCTGATGATCAGGGGCGAGAGACAACCGGAATCCAAGCTGCGCATTCCCGAAGGCCTGGTGTCATCCTCAATTATCGGCAGCAGTTTGCGCATGAAAGACTGTCTCGAAACCGTTTCCCTGGCAGCGAGCAGCGATGTCAACATTCTGCTCGTTGGCGAAACTGGCACAGGCAAAGAACTCTTTGCCCGGACGATCCATAACGCCAGCGCAAGAAGATTCGGCCCCCTGGCCGTTGTAGACTGTACGTCCTTGCCGAAAACCCTGGTGGAAAGCCTGCTTTTCGGTCATGCGAAAGGTTCCTTTACCAGTGCCGAGGAGGCCCAGGAGGGCCTGATTCGCCAGGCACATACCGGCACCCTCTTTCTCGACGAAGTCGGGGAGTTGCCCCTGTCGCTGCAAAAAGTCTTTCTGCGGGTTCTGGATGAACACCGTTTCAGGCCGATCGGCGCGGAGCAGGAAATCAACAGCGACTTCAGGCTGGTCGCGGCGACCAACCGCAACCTGGATGAAATGGTCGAACGTGGCCAGTTTCGCGCAGACCTCCTGTTCAGGCTGAGATCCTACCTGATTGAACTGCCCCCTTTGAGGGAACACGCTAACGACATCAAGGAACTTGCCAGTTACCACACGGACAGACTTTGCACGAGATATCAACTCACTCCGAAACGTTTCGCCCCTGACTTTCTGAAAATGCTCTCCCGCTATCCCTGGCCCGGAAACGTCAGGGAACTGGTCAATGCCATGGAGCATGCCCTGTTTGCCGCCAAATACGAAACCCTGCTGTTCGCCAAGCACCTGCCGAACCACATTCGCACGCATGTCATGAAAAGCAGTTTACACAGGCACTCGATTTCCAGGCCGGACCTGTCACAATCCTTTTTGCGGGAGCTGCCGAATCTTCACGATTTTCGTGAAGATGTTTTCTGCCAAGCGGAAACCCAATATCTGCACGATCTGATGATTTTGTCCAATAAGGACATCCATGCGGCATGTCAACTGTCCGGTCTGTCCCGTTCCCGACTCTACGCCCTCCTGAAGAAGCACGACATCTCCAGACTTCAGTAGCGTCCTTCGGCAGATCTCACTTTTTCCTGTGGAACGGGGATTTTCTTGTTAGACAGGACATTTTCCCATGCGACAGGAAATTTACAGGGTTATCTACCCTCCACATTGTAACGTTAACCTACTGCAATATAAGGGGAAAAAACGATATAGTCCTGAATCGCAAGATTGGTACGCTGATTGCTATTAAATAGTACGCTAGCCAACACAACGCACAGGAGAAAACGCATGAAACAACATCTCACCAGCTCTTTGATCCTTGTTTCCGTCGCGGCCGGCATTGCCTTTATGGCATTCATTGGCGATGCATCAAAGAGCGTTGAGGTCATGAACATCCTCTTTATCTGCTTTGCCGGAGCAATTATCGCTGTCCAGCTGATCCCCAGCTGCCGGCTTTTAAAACGCATTTTTGAAAACATATTCGCGCCCCCGGGCAGCGAACGGAAGAAAGGTCTCAAACCCTGACAACACCGGTTCTGATAACGAAACTAATCACTCTGGAAAGAACGGAAACGCCATGAATACACACAAAATTCTCATTGCTGACAACGACACCGCGGAATGTGAACAGATCGCCCAATCGTTCATTCAATCCGGCTACCAGGTCGAGACCACGGCTTCGGCAGCGGACGTCGTCAACAGGGTCATGCAGAAAGAAACCGAACTCGTCTTGCTAGGCGACGAATTCCAGGATCATGTCATGGTCACCGACTTGGTCCGCATTCTTAAGAAGTGCAACCAGGAGCTGAACATTATTCTGGTTGCCGACACACTTTCACCCGCCGAAGAGAGATGCTTCAGGCAGGAGGGAATCTTCTATCACGCCCTCAAGCCAGTCTGCACAGAGGACACGGATGAAATCCGATTGGCTGTGGAGTGCGCGTTCAACAGCACCCTCGAACCCACAGCTGCCACAGACAATAACTACCAGCTCCACTAAACAGGAAAGGGCTCTCGCCATGAAAAAAATACGCAGCTTAATCACAATGCTCATTATCAGCCTTGCAACCGCCACTCCGGTTCTGGCCGCCGGCGCTCGCGAAGACAACAGCAACTTTCTGGTCTGGGCCTTTCTGAGCGTGTGCGGACTGATTGTTGTCGTCCAGCTTCTACCGGTCATTTTCATGGCTTTCGGCCTCATATCCGGCGCCGCGAAGGGCAAGGGCCAAGAGGTCAAAGCAAACAACAAGTAGGGACTACCGCACAGGAGAAGAGCATGAGATACGTAAGCTTTTGGCTGGCAAGCATGACCCTGATCATGGCAACTCTCGTTGCCAGCGTGGTCACCCCAGACGTGATGAATGGCCTCAGCGGCCTGATCATCCGGATCTTTCTCGGCTACTGCGGGATCATCATGATTGCCCAGCTCTTTGCCTCCTTGGCTGCGATTCGCCGCCTGTTCGAAGAGTTGACCAGCCCCAAACCTGTATCCATTAGGGTTTTTCTCCGTTGACATTGAGCGCCAACTATCGAGGACTATAAACAATGCGCCCTGAACTGAAACAACACATCATCTGTCTAGGTCTTTTTGTGACATGCCTGCTGTGTCCGGCACTTGCCTGCAGCATGGAAACTTCAGACTGTTTCGATTGTCACAGCGATGCCGACATGGTCGGCGAAGACTTCACTCTTGAAATGGCTCCGTTTATCAACTCTGCTCATGCCGATGTAGGCTGTACTTCATGCCATGA
>DAOVNV010000067.1 GCA_030630015.1 Desulfuromonadales bacterium
AAATGACGGCAGCACTGGTCGTCATCTTGGCGATGAAGGATTGTCCACCCGTTGCACCAAAAATGGTGTGGCTGGCGCCGGCGCCGAAGGTCGCGCCAATATCTGCGCCCTTGCCGCCCTGGATCAGAACAATGCCGATCAGGGACAGACAGACCAGAATGTGCAGTATCAGAAGAAAAGTGGTCATGGTGTTTCCTTGATTAATATTATCTGTGTTCAGCTACAGCGGCGCAATTTAGCACATTTCTCTGCAGATGAAAAGCTTAATCTATTGCTTCTCAAAAGCAACGATCCTCGCGAAATCAGCAGCTTTGAGGCTGGCCCCGCCGACCAGGGCACCATCAACGTCGGGCTGGGTCATCAGGGCGTCGACATTGCCGGGCTTGACGCTCCCGCCGTACAGGATTCGCGTCTGTGCAGCGATTTCTTGATTATAATGTTCCTTGATCAGGGCACGTATGAAGGCATGAGCTTCCTGGGCCTGTTCGTCGGTCGCCGTTTTGCCGGTGCCGATCGCCCAGACCGGTTCATATGCAATTACCAGGGAAGCCATGGCCGCTTCGTCGAGACCTTTCAGTCCCAGACGGACCTGCCTGCGCAGGATATCTAACATCTGGTCCGCTTCACGTTCTTCCAGGGTCTCGCCGATGCACAGGATGATCCCCATGTCGGCTTCGGCAAGAGCGTGAGCCTTGCAGTTGATGAATTCGTCTGACTCACCAAGTAACTGACGGCGCTCCGAGTGACCGATAATCACGTAACGGCAACCGACATCGGCAAGCATTGCCGGTGAAACTTCACCGGTAAAGGCGCCGGTCGCTTCCGGGTAGCAGTTCTGGGCCGCCAGAGTGATGTTGGTGCCTTCGATAGCAGCAGAAACAGTGCTTAATGTCGTATAGACCGGAGCCACGACAATTTCAACGTCCCTGATGTCAATGACACCGTTTTTGAGTTCATTGACAAGTTCCAGAGCTTCACTGCATGTCTTGTGCAGCTTCCAGTTGCCTGCAATCATGGGTTTTCGCATTATTTGGATACTCCCCCTTTACCCTGGGACGCGGAACGCGGGACGGGGCACGCGGAAATCAGAACCCGATCCTTCGAACCTTTTCCTCAAGGTTTGAATATTTACTGGTTTGTAAATTTTAAAAAATACTCGTTTTGGAACAACGGACGGTCTTAATAGTTGGGGATTTACGAAGTTCGCGTTCCTCGTCCCTCGTCCCTCGTTCCGTGCTTGCCACGCCATAGCCTTGGCGACGGCGGGTTCCGATTATTTATCCGTCAAAGCTGCGATACCGGGAAGTATTTTCCCTTCCAGGAATTCCAGCGACGCACCGCCGCCGGTGGAAATATGGGTCATCTTCGATTCAACACCGGCTTTTTTAACTGCGGCGACCGAATCACCGCCACCAATGATCGAACGAGCCGGTGATTTTGCCAGAGTCTCCGCCATGACCATGGTACCGCGCGCGAAGGCGTCGAATTCAAAAACGCCCATCGGTCCGTTCCAGACCACCATCCGGGCATTTCGTAAAACACCAGTGTAGGTGGCGATCGTTGCCGGGCCGATATCCAGAGCCATCCACTCCGCCGGGAAGTTGGCATCACTGCAGACCTTGTGTTCGGCATCGGCTTTGAATTCCGCAGCCACCACATGGTCTTGCGGCAGGAGTAGTGCAACACCCAGGTCATCAGCCTGCTTGAGCAGCTTTTTCGCTAGTTCGATGCGGTCTGGTTCAACCAGAGATTTTCCGACCGGGCGACCTTTGGCTCTCAGGAAAGTATACGCCATGCCTCCGCCGATTACCAATGTGTCGACCTTGGTCAGCAGATTTTCGATCACGGCAATTTTATCACTTACCTTGGCACCACCGATGACGGCGACAAAAGGATGATCCGGGTAGGCCAGGGCCTGACCAAGATACTTGACCTCTTTTTCGAGCAGAAATCCGGCGACAGCCGGCTGCAGGAAATGTGTTATGCCTTCGGTTGAAGCATGCGCCCGATGGGCCGTGCCGAAGGCATTGTTGACATAAATGTCGGCGTTTTCGGCGAGCGCCTTGGCAAATTTCGGGTCATTTTTGGTCTCACCCGCATGGAAACGGACATTTTCCAGAAGGAGGATTTCACCCTCCTTGAGTCGTCCGACCATTCTGGTGACATCGGGACCGATGCAGTCCGGCGCCATTCTGACAGGTTTGCCGAGGAGTTGGGCAAGGCAGGGTGCAACCGAGTTCAGACTGAATTTCGGATCGGGGCCGTTTTTGGGTCGTCCGAGGTGCGATGCGAGGATCAGTTTCCCGCCGTTGTTGATAATGTGACGGATGGTCGGCAGGGTCGCCTTGACGCGGGTGTCGTCGGTGATCTGGCCGGTGTCGTCAAAGGGGACATTGAAGTCGACACGACAGAAAACCCGCTTGCCCTTGAAATCGATATCCCGGATAGAGAGTTTTTCTAGCATTGTGACCTCGGATTTTGTGGAAGTCAGGAAGTCTGGAGTTGAATACAGAATAACAGAATGTAAAAATAATTCTCGGTCTTCAGTTTTCTGCCCCGGACCTTCCAGATTGAAAAAGGGCAGGTGGTTAGACCTGCCCTTTATTGCAGATATTCAGAGGATCTATTTTTGTAACTATTCAGCATCTCAGCGAGGGCATGTGGTCCATAGCCATTGCCTGCGTCCAATGTTGTCACTTAACTTCCCGCAAGCAACAGCTATAGCCCACATGCTGTGCGGTTAGTCAGACAGCTGAATAGTTACCTGTTTTTCAGCCATAAGCAGGGCGAGGTCGACGATCCGGTTGGAGTAGCCCCACTCATTGTCGTACCAGCTCATTACTTTGACCATATTGCCGCCGATGACGCTGGTGGTCGCAGCGTCGACCGAGGAGGATGCAGGACAGCCGTTGAAGTCACTTGAAACCAGCGGCAACTCGCAGAAATCGAGAATACCCTTGAGCGGGCCGTCAGCGGCCGCCTTGAGCGCCGCATTGACTTCTTCGGTCGTGGTCTGTTTTTCGGTCTCAACGACCAGGTCGACCATGGAGACGTTCGGGGTGGGCACCCGAATGGCAAGACCGTCGAGTTTACCCACCAGTTCCGGCAGAACCAGAGAGACAGCCTTGGCGGCACCGGTTGTCGTGGGAATCATGGAGAGAGCGGCTGCGCGGGCTCGGCGCAGGTCTGAATGAGGAAAGTCGAGGATACGCTGATCGTTGGTGTAGGCGTGTATCGTGGTCATCAGACCCTTGACAATACCGAACTTCTCCAACAGAACCTTGGCGACCGGGGCCAGGCAATTGGTGGTACAAGAGGCGTTGGAGATGATGTGGTGTTTCGCCGGATCGTAACTGTCTTCGTTGACGCCGAGACAAATGGTCAGGTCGACTTCCTTGCCGGGGGCGCTGATGATGACCTTGGAGGCTCCTGCCTGGATGTGTTTGCCAGCATCCGCTCCATTGGTAAAGAGGCCGGTAGCTTCGATCACAATCTCGACACCGAGTTCTTTCCAGGGCAGGGCGGCTGGATCACGCTCGCTGAAGATTTTAATTGTCTGGCCGTCCACGACAATGGCATCGTCTGTTGCGGACACTTCGCTGGCGAAGGTGCCGTGCACCGAATCATATTTGAGCAGGTGCGCAAGGGTTGCTGCGTCAGTCAGGTCGTTAATGGCGACCACCTCAAAATCAGCGTTGCCCTGAGCGGCACGCAATACGTTGCGACCGATGCGTCCGAAGCCATTGATGGCAATCTTTGCAGACATGAATATGATCCTCCCGTGGGTTATGGTAGAAAGGGCCCGGCAATCATTGTCAGGCGTTGCTTTTACGGTGTCGGATAATAGCGGAATGTAGAGCGGAACGTCAATGTTTTTCAATAAGATTATCCATAATCCTAGTTGCCCTGAAACGCATTCATGTGCTATTAAACTCAGTTTAATGGGCCGTTGGTTTGAAATGGATTTTCCGTCTGTTCCACTCCGCCTCCGGCAGTTCTCTTCCAGGAGTCAACACAGTTTCGCTCTATGCAATTGTCCCTGCAAAAACGCGTTCTTCTGTTCAGCTTCCTGGTGCTGACCCTGACCATTGCAGGCAACACCTGGTTCAGCGTGGAGAGCTTCCGCCGCAATTATCGCGACGGTGTACTAAAACGTTGTGAAACCCTGGCCGGAGGTTTGGCAAGGCAAATCGAAATTGTTCTCGACCTGGGCCTGTCCCTGGGGGAAATTAATGGGCTGTCCGATCGCTGCCAGGCGGTTGTCGAAAATGATCCGGAGATTGCCTACTGCCTGATTGAAAATGACAACGGAAAACTGCTTTTCCACAGCAATGATCCTTTTCCGAAAATCTCAAGTGCTGTATTCATCTCGGACTTTCACGGGAACGTAAATTTTCTTAAGACATCTGAGCTCAATAAGGTCTACGACCTGGCTGTGCCGCTTCACGATTTTGATGATGATTTGGTCGGCCGGGTACGGGTCGGATTCCAAGAGGCTATTCTCAACCGGCTTGCTCTGGACCACCTCTACCAGGCCCTGCTCTTTCTGGGTGGTGCTTTTGCCGTAATGTTCTCCCTGGTGGTGCTTTTTGCCCGCCGCGACCTGGTTGCGCCTGTCCGGCGCCTGTGCGAAATGGCTTCACAAATTTCTTCTGGAAAATTCAAAGTACAGTCGCCGCTTATGCGGACCAGGGAACTTGCTGTACTTGGCGATGCTCTCGAGGGCATGGCGAGTTCGCTGCGTGAGCGTGACGAGGAGATTCTGAAGAATTGCCAGGAGCTGGAGAAAACCAACCTGGAACTTCAGTCTTCTTATGAGCGACTGGAATCGATCAGTTCGGAGCTTGGCCGAAGCCGGGAATTGTATAGGTCGTTGCTGGACGATGCGACCGATGCCATTCTGGTGTGTGACGAGGATGATAATATCATTATTGCCAATAAGGCTTCTGAAACCTTTTTTGGCCTATCCAGAGAGCGTATCGAAAAGATGAATTATTTCTCTTTTCTCGAGACGCTTGCCTGCAGTGATGTTGAATTGCAGTTTGAGCGATACCAGATGGTGCACCCCGGGACTTCCGCAGATACAGAAATCCATTTTGTTCGTCCTTCGGATCGCAAGAGCCTGGTCGGTTGGGCGGTTAAATCTGCAATTGTCGGCCGGGACCGCAAACGCCTCGTTCAGATCATTATCCGTGATGCGACCAGTGAAGAAGAAACCCGCCTGAACCTGGAGCGCGCCGCACGGGAACTGGAACGCCTGAACCAAATGAAGAACACATTCCTCGGGCTTGCCTCCCACGAGTTGAAAACTCCCTTGACCATCATCATGGGTTATCTTGAACTCTTATCCTCGGAATTTTCGGATCAACTGGACGAGGACGCGCAGGATATGGTTCTGCAGATCACCAACGCCAGCGAGCGGTTGTCAGAGATCGTTCGGGACATGCTGGATGTTTCGATGCTCGACAGCAAAACGATCGATTTGGTCAGCCAGGAAGTGGATGTCAACGACTTGGTAAACCGAGTCGCGGATAGGGCAAAGCTTGATCTCCAGCAGCGCAGGCAGACGCTGCATTTGGACACTGCTGACGATCTGCCGCCAATTCGTTGTGATGTAGATCGCATGGTTCAGGCGTTGGGCAATGTGCTTGGAAATGCAATTAAGTTCACTCCGGACGAAGGCCTGATCACAGTTCGAACCCGACTGGTTCACAAAACCAGGACACCGGAAAAGTTCTCCCAGAATGGTGATGGGGTGCAATGTCATATTTCGGAGGATCTGTTCCCCTATGTAGAGATTGCCGTGGTTGACCAGGGGATCGGTATTGCCGAGGAAGATCAGGACACGATCTTCGAAAAATTCTATGAAATCGGTGATGTTGAGGGACATTCTTCAGGGAAGGTCGCCTTCAGAAGCCGTGGGGCCGGATTGGGCCTGACTATTGTCAAGGGTGTTGTCGCTATTCACGGCGGTGCAGTTTGGGTGGAAAGCCTCGGCTACGACCCTGAAGCAATGCCGGGGAGTACCTTCTATGTTCTGCTGCCCACACTGGACGGCTCGCTGCCGGTGGAGAGTGACCAGAGTGACTAGATCTCGCATCTTGCTCCGATTCTCCTTGCAAACCAGGCCTTTTTACGTTAATTGTCCTGCGTTTTTTCGCGTTGGCCGACGGTCCGGTGTATGAGGATTACTCTGCTGGCGAGCGGCAGTCGCGGGAATGCCATACTGGTGAGCAGCGGGCAGACCCGCATCCTGGTGGATGCCGGTCTTTCAGCACGTGAAATCTGTCGCCGGCTCGAGTGCGTCGGGATCGCCCCTGACAGCATTGCCGCCCTGCTGATTACCCACGAACACAGTGACCATATTCGTGGGCTTGGCCCTCTAGCAAGGCGTCTGAGGCTGCCTGTTTATCTCCATACGGAACTTGCCGGAACCCTCAAGGATGTTGGTGTCCCTTCTGCCGTTCACGAATTCGATGAAAGCCAGGAACTTCTGATCGGCGAACTGGCAGTCCGATCCTTTCCAATTACCCATGATGCCCGGTGCCCGGTCGGTTTCACCGTAGACGGCCCCCAGGGAAAAGTTGGGATTGCGACAGACCTGGGCATTGCAACCCGTCTGGTTGCTGAGCGTCTGCGTGGATGCCGCACCCTGGTCCTCGAATCGAATCATGATGAAGACTTGCTGCGAGATGGACCATATCCCTGGAAGCTCAAACAGAGGGTACGTAGCAAACATGGTCATTTGTCCAATCGTGACAGTGCGCAGCTGTTGGAAGGCCTCCTGTGGGACGGCCTGGATGCGGTGCTGCTGGCCCACTTGAGTGAAACCAACAACTGCCCGGACTTGGCCCGTTCGGTTGCAGCGGAAGTCATCGCCGGGCAGAACAGTTGTTCCCCCGAACTTCTGGTTGGTAGGCAGGGGGTTCCTGTGGAGTGGAGCAAGCCATAGCAGCTTGCTCCACTCCACAGGAACCCGGTACGCGGCACGCGGAAAACCTATAAAACCAAAACGATTTAAAATACGTATTTCGAATAGATTTTGAAGTTCGCGTCCCGCGTTCCGCGTGCCGCGTACCTGCTTTTAAGGAGTTTTGAGATGATCCCACGCTACACCCGACCGGAAATGGCCCGTATTTGGGAACCTGAAAACAGATTTCGCATCTGGCTGGAGATTGAGACTCTGGCCTGTGAGAAACAGGCCGAACTTGGTGTCATTCCGAAAGATGCCGTCAAAGTGATACGTGAAAAGGGCAATTTCGACATTGAACGTATCGATGCGATCGAAGCGGAGGTCAAGCACGATGTCATCGCTTTCCTGACTTCGGTTGCCGAATATGTGGGACCCGAAGCCCGTTTCATCCATCAGGGCATGACGTCCTCGGATGTTCTGGATACCTGCCTGTCGGTACAGCTGGTCCAGGCGGCGGATGAACTGCTGGCCGATCTTGACATGTTGTTGGAATCGACCAGGGCGCGTGCTTTGGAACATAAGGACACCGTCTGCATCGGCCGTTCCCACGGCATCCATGCGGAGCCGGTGACCTTTGGGTTGAAACTGGCCTCCTGGTATGCGGAGATGGATCGCAACCGCAAACGGCTTGCCGCGGCTCGGGAAGGCATTGCCACCGGGGCCATCTCCGGCGCGGTCGGCACCTTTGCCAACATCGACCCGGTGGTCGAGGAATACGTCTGCGAAAAGCTTGGACTCAAACCTGAACCGGTTTCAACCCAGGTGATCCCGCGTGACCGCCACGCCGAATATTTCTGCGTCCTCGCGATTATCGCTTCTTCCATGGAAAGGATTGCCATTGAGGTCCGCCATCTGCAGCGGACCGAGGTGCTGGAGGTCGAGGAGTTCTTCAGCAAGGGGCAGAAGGGCTCTTCTGCCATGCCGCACAAGCGCAACCCGATCCTCTCCGAAAACCTGACCGGCCAGGCGCGTTACATCCGTTCTTTTGCCATGCCGGCCATGGAAAATGTTGCTCTCTGGCATGAGCGGGATATCTCCCACTCCTCTGTGGAACGCTATATCGGTCCCGATGCGACTGTGGCGCTTGATTTCTCGCTGCGGCGCCTCAACGGCCTGATCAAGAAGCTGGTGGTCTATCCGGATAACATGGAAAAGAATCTCAACCAGATGCGCGGACTGGTGTTCTCGCAGAAAATTCTGCTTGACCTGACTCAGGCAGGGGTTTCGCGGGAAGATGCCTATCGCCTGGTGCAGCGCAATGCTATGAAGGTTTGGGAGGAGGGGAAGGATTTTCTCGAAGAACTGCTGGCCGATGATGAAGTTGTCACCGCTCTTGGTGAAGAGAAGATCCGCGAGTCGTTCGATCTTGAGTACCATCTGAAGCATGTGGATACGATTTTCAGGCGCGTATTTCAGACAGGGAGCTAGAGGCAAAGAACTTCGTAGGAGCGACCTCCCGGTCGCGAAGGTTTTGTGACTTTCGTTCGCGGCCTGAAGACCGCTCCTACAATTTAGGGTATAGGCTGTATTTGAAAAGGAGTAAACATGGCTTGGCGAATAGTGGTCGGCCTGAAAGATGGTGTTCGGGACGCTCGTGGCGAGCGGGTGCGCCGGGAGATCCGTGAACATCTGGGTATTGATCTTCAGGGTGTACGGACGATCGATGTGTATACTGTCGATGCGCAGCTTTCCGACGTCGAGATTCAGGCGGCAGCCCAGGGTCCGTTCAGTGACCCGGTGATCCAGGAAGTGGCAGTCGATCAGCCGTTGGCCCGGGATTTTGACGTGCTGATTGAGGTCGGCTTCCGACCGGGGGTCACCGACAATGTCGGGCGCACCGCTCGGGAGGCGATTCAGTATCTGGCCGGACGCTCCTTTGCCGACCAGGAGGGTGTTTACACCTCGGTCCAGTACCTGCTCAGTGGAGAGGTCACGGCTGCTGATGCGGAGCGCATTGCCAAAGACTTCCTTGCCAACGATCTGATCCAGCGTTGGACGATCGTGTCGCGCGAGCAGTTTGACGCAGAGCGGGGCGTGCCGGTCAGTGTTCCGAAGGTGAGCAGCACCGTCGAACCGCAAATCAGGACAGTCGATCTCGAAGTTTCCGATGCAGAGTTGATGGACATCAGCCGCCATGGCATGCTGGCGCTCAGCCTTGAGGAAATGCAGAAAATCCGTGATTATTACCGTGACCCGGTCGTTCAGGACGCCAGGGAAAAACTTGGGTTGCCGCCCCGGTCGACCGACGGTGAACTCGAGGCGTTGGCACAGACCTGGAGCGAGCACTGCAAGCACAAGATCTTCTCGGCAAAGATCGAATACGAAGATGAGCAGGGCAACCGGCAGACGGTCGATTCCCTGTTCAAAAGTTACATCATGCAGGTGACTGCGGATGTTCGCGAGAAGATGGGCGACAAGGATATCTGTCTCTCAGTTTTCAAGGACAATGCCGGGGTCATTCGGTTCAACGATGACTGGAGCCTGGTCTTCAAGGTGGAAACCCACAACTCGCCGAGCGCCCTCGATCCCTACGGCGGCGCGCTGACCGGCATCGTCGGCGTTAATCGCGACCCGTTCGGGACCGGTATGGGCGCCCGCCTGATGTTCAATACCGATGTCTTCTGCTTTGCTTCCCCCTTCTACAAAGAGCCTTTGCCGCCGCGCCTGCTGCACCCGCGGCGCATTTTCGACGGTGTGGTCGAAGGGGTCGAGCATGGCGGCAATAAGAGCGGCGTACCCACTGTCAACGGCTCGATCGTGTTCGACGAACGCTTTGCCGGCAAGCCGCTGGTCTACTGCGGGACCGGGGCGATCATGCCGCGCGATCTGAACGGCAAGCCCTGCCACGAGAAGCAGGCGCAGGTCGGCGACCGGATCATTATGACCGGCGGCCGCATCGGCAAGGACGGCATTCACGGCGCGACCTTCTCCTCCGAGGAACTGCACGAAGGGTCACCGGTGACCGCAGTGCAGATTGGTGACCCGATCACCCAGCGGCGCATGTTCGACTTCCTGCTGATTGCTCGTGATCGTGGTCTGTATCGTGCGATTACTGACAACGGCGCCGGCGGCCTCTCGTCGTCAGTCGGGGAAATGTCCGAGGATACCGGCGGTTTCGAGATGCATCTCGACCGTGCGCCGCTCAAGTACAGCGGTCTGCAACCCTGGGAAATCCTGATTTCCGAGGCCCAGGAACGCATGACGCTGGCCGTTCCGCCTGACAAACTCGACGAATTCATGGGACTGGCCACCGACATGGGGGTCGAGGCGACTGATCTCGGCCAGTTTACCGACTCCGGATATTTTCACTGTCTCTATAATGGCGAGACGCTGACCTATCTGCCGATGGATTTTGTGCACGAGGGGGTCCCGCAGATGGTGATTCCAGCCAAATGGACGCCTCCACAACTTTCCGAACCAGATTTTGAACAGCCTGCCGACCTGGATGCCACCCTCTGTGATCTGCTCGGACAGTTGAATGTCTGCTCCAAGGAGAGCGTGGTGCGCCGCTACGATCATGAGGTGCAGGCGGCTACGGTGATCAAGCCGCTGGTCGGTGTTGCCAATGACGGCCCCTCCGATGCTGCGGTGGTTCGCCCTCTGTTCGATTCTTTCGAAGGGCTGGTCGTGGCGCACGGCATCTGCCCGCGCTACAGCGATTTAGACACCTATCACATGATGGCCAACGCTATCGACGAGGGTCTGCGCAATTACGTGGCGGTCGGTGGTGATGTCGAACATGTGGCCGGTCTCGACAACTTCTGCTGGCCGGAGATTCGCTATGATCCCGAGCGCAATCCGGATGGGAAGCTGAAGGCTGCGAAGCTCGTGCGCTCTTGCCTGGCCATGAAGGCATCCTGCCTGGCTATGGGGATCCC
>DAOVNV010000040.1 GCA_030630015.1 Desulfuromonadales bacterium
ACATCTGCCGGTCGAACCGACCCGGTTGCCGGAGATCCTCAATGCCATCACGACCCGAAAGCTTGAAACCCTTTCAGAGGCTGAGCGCGAAACCATCCAGAGCCTGCTTCAGGATGTCGATACGGCCAATGCCCCGGTACTGATCGGCGGGGTCGACCTGCTCGGCAGCAGCGGCGTCAGCGCATTGCTCGATGCCGTCGAGGCCCTGACAACGGACGAACGTCAGGCTGGCGCAATGCTTTTGCTGAGCGGGCCCAACAGCTACGGCGGAGCCTTGTTGACAAGATCGCGCCGTGACTTCGATATGCTCATCGACGACATCCAGGCCGGCACCATCAAGGCAATGGTCTGCCTGGAAAGCGACCCCTACCGCGAGGCATTCGATCCGGCCAGGGCACAGGCGGCTCTCGGTCACCTGGACCTGTTGGTTTCTCTCGACTCCACGCCAAGCCTGGCCGCCCAGCGTGCCGATATCTTTCTGCCAAGCCGGGCAGTCACCGAGATGAGCGGCAGCTTCATCAACAACGAAGGCCGCCTGCAGGGATTTCAGCAGGTGCTTGAACCGGGAATTCCGATCCGTGAAACCGGTGCTGGCGATCATCCCCCACGGGAATTCTTGACCGAAACCCCCGGTTCAGGGCCCGAAGCAGCCTGGCAGATTCTGGCACAGGTTCTCGGTACCGATAATGATCTGGAGTCCGTCCGGCTTAAAATTTCCACAGAGGATCCCAGGTTTCGCGATCTACCTAAACTCTCGGCAGAAGAGACGGGTGTGCATCTTACCGGCTCGGCAGAACAACCTTTGCCGGCCGAGGCCGAGCTACCCCACTGTGTTGCCCAGGGGACCCTGCCGCTGCTGCCAATTCAGACCTTCGCCGGATCGGACTGGCTGGCACACCTCTCTGCGCCGCTACACGCCATTCAGGCCGAACCTTGCGTGTGGATCCATTCGGACCTGGCCGACAAGCTCGATCTAAAGAAAGGCTCTCGGGCTCGTCTGACAACAGCCTTGGGACACTGTCAGGTTGTTGTCCGCATCACTGAGAATATGGCTCCCGAACTGGTTCTGGTCCCGCACCTCTGGGGCAGTGCCCTCGAAGGCATGCTGCCGGGCGGACATCGACTTGACTGCCGCCTGGACAGGGAGGACACGCCATGAGCGATCTCCTCCTCAACCTGGCACTGATCCTGGTCAAGCTCGGTCTGATCTTCGCCGTGATTTTGAGCATGGCCGCCTACCTGGTACTCGCCGAGCGTAAAATCCTCGGCCGCATGCAACTGCGGCACGGCCCGAACCGGCTCGGCCCCTTCGGCCTGATCCAACCGGTGGCCGATGTCATCAAGCTGATCACCAAGGAAGACTTCGTCCCGGACCAGTCCGACAAATGGCTGTTCCTGTTCGCACCCGGACTGACTGCGCTGACCGCCCTGCTGAGCTTTGTGGTTGTGCCCTTTTCACCGCCGCTGGCCATCTTCGGGCGTGAACTGCCGATGGTGGTCTGCGACCTGAACATCGGCCTGCTCTATTTCCTGGGGATTTCCTCCCTTGGCGTCTATGGCGTGGTCATCGGCGGCTGGGCGTCCAACTCGAAGTATTCGCTGCTCGGCGCGATACGCAGCCTGGGGCAGCTGCTCTCCTACGAACTGTCGATGGGCCTGGCCCTGATCCCGGTGGTCCTGACCGCGAAATCCTTCTCATTGACCGATATCGTCATGTCGCAGGCTGACTGGCCGAACCTGGTGCGGCACCCGCTGGCGTTCCTGATTTTCCTGGTCAGCATCGCCGCAGAATCGAAGCGGACCCCCTTCGACATGCCCGAAGCGGAAAACGAGATCGTCGGCGGCTTCCATACCGAATATTCCGGAATGCGCTTCGGTCTGTTCTTCGTCGGCGAATACATCAACCTGGTGATCCTCGGCTCGATGCTGACCGTGCTGTTCCTTGGCGGCTGGCACGGCCCGCTGCTGCCGCCGATCGTCTGGTTCTCGCTCAAGGTGCTGTTCGTGGCCTTCTGCTTTATCTGGGCGCGCGGCACCATGCCGCGCCTGCGCTACGACCAGTTGATGCATTTAGGCTGGAAAGTGTTGATCCCGCTAGCCCTGTTGAACCTGCTGGTCACGGCGGCGGTACTTTTAGCCTTGAAAGGCTAAAAGCAGTACTGAGTGCTGGGCGATTAGCGATGAGAAAAACCTGAACGCCAGGGGACTGTCCCGGGGTCTCACGGGGCTGTCCCCGGCTCGACGGCTGAGAACTGATTGTGTAGGAGCGACCTCCTGGTCGCGAATGATTTTGTTGCCTGGTTGTATTAAGATCTTCGCGGTCTGAAGACCGCTCCTACATGACAATGATGAGAGTTGCTGAAAAAAAATAGTGAGTTGAAATGGGCATATGGCGCGACATAAAAGGCACCCTGCTTCCCTTCTGGATTACGCTCGGCTACCTGTTCACAAAACCGGCAACCATCCAGTACCCGGAAGAGAAGCGTACCCCGCCGCCGCGTTACCGGGCGCGTATCGTGCTGACCCGGGACCCGGATGGCAATGAACGCTGTGTGGCCTGCCATCTGTGCAGCGCTGCCTGCCCGGTCGACTGCATCTCCATGCAGGCAGCTGAGACTGAAGATGGCAGACGCTACGCAGCCTGGTTCCGGATCAACTTCGCGCGCTGCATCTTCTGCGGACTCTGCGCTGAAGCCTGTCCGACCCTGGCGATCCAGATGACGCCCGACTACGAGATCTGCAACCGCGACCCGCTCAGCCTGGTTCAGGAAAAAGAGGACCTGCTGATCGACGGCTGCGGCAAGGATGAGGAATATAATTTCTACCGCCACTCGGGGATCGGCGTGGTCAACCCGCGCGGCGGCAACGAGGATGAGAACGCACCGGTCAACCCGAAGGCGCTGGTACCTTGAAAACGACAAAAATTTTAAATTTTGAGTTCTTAATTTTTAATTGAATTCAAAATTCAACATTCAAAATTAAAAATTGATTGAACAATGGCTTCGATACTTTTCTACATACTCGGTTTTGTCATGCTGGCGGCAACGCTGCTCTGCGTGACCTGCCGCAACCCGGTGCACGCAGTGATCTACCTGGTGAAGGGGTTCTTCGCCCTGGCGCTGATGTTCTACCTGCTCGGCGCCCCGCTGATCGCGGCCTGGGAGGTGATCGTCTACGTCGGGGCGATCATGGTGCTGTTCCTGTTCATCATCATGGTTCTTGAACTGGCCCCGCGTGAGCAGCCGCAGGAACCAGGCTGGCAGCGCTGGGTGCCAGGCCTGCTGCTGGCCGCCTCGATCATGATCTGCACCTTGTTGATCATTTTCCAGGATCCGTCCGCCGCCTCGCACGGCCCGAACCATTTCGTCGGCCCACGTGAGTTCGGCGAGGCCCTGTTCGGCAAGTACGCCCTGGCCGTTGAAGTGGTTTCCTTTCAGCTGCTGTTCGCTGCCGTGGGCGCTTATTATCTCGGCCGCTACCAGCCGCGCCGGCGGAACGAGGAGGACCAGACATGATTGTTCCATTCGAACATGTCCTGGCCATGGCCTCGGCCCTGTTCGTTCTCGGCCTGACTTGCACTCTGGTCCGCCGTCAGCTGATCATGATCCTGATCGGTGTCGAGATCATGCTCAATGCGGCCGCACTCGCCCTGGTCGGAGCTTCGGCTTTCTGGCAGCAGGTCGATGGCCAGGTTTTTGTGGTTCTATTGATGGCGATCACCGCCTCGGAAGTTGCTGTCGCCCTGGCGATGGTGTTTTACCTGCGCCACCGTAAAGGCACGATTGTGGCCGACCAGTTCAACAGGATGCACGGATGAGCGAAACCCTGCTGTTCCTCATACCCCTGCTGCCGCTGGCATGTGCTGTGGTCAACATGCTGTTCGGCATGCGTCTGCCGCGCCTGTTCGCGGAAACCACGGCCGTTGCCGGGGTCGCGACCTCGACCGCACTGACCCTGCTGTTCTGGGATTACTCCGTGGGCGAGGGCACCCGGGCCGTGCTCGGCACCTGGCTCTCCAGCGGCAGCCTGGATGTTGCTTTCGCTCTGCGTTTCGATGCCCTGGCGGCACCGATGACCCTGATGGTGACCGGGGTGGCCACCCTGATTCATCTCTACGCCGTCGGCTACATGCACGAGGATCAGGATTACGCCCGCTTTTTCGGGCTGCTCAACCTGTTTGTGTTCGCCATGCTGACCATTGTCCTGGCTGACAACCTGCTGGTGCTGTTCCTCGGCTGGGAGGGTGTGGGCTTGTGCTCCTACGGCCTGATCGGCTTCTGGTACAGCAAGCTAGACAATGCCAAAGCCGGCACCAAGGCTTTCATGGTGACCCGGGTCGGCGACGTCTTTTTCGGCATCGCCCTGCTCTGGTTGTTCTCGTTGACCGGCACCCTGTCGATCAGCGAGATCAACGCCCAGGCCGCCTCGATCTCCCCCGGTGTGGTTATCGTCCTGACCCTGCTGCTGCTGCTCGGTGCGTGCGGCAAATCAGCCCAGTTGCCGTTGATGACCTGGCTGGCCGACGCCATGGCCGGACCGACACCCGTTTCGGCGCTGATCCATGCCGCAACCATGGTCACCGCCGGAGTCTACTTGCTCTGCCGAATGTTCCCGTTAATTTCCCTGTCGGCGGTCGGCATGACCGCCATTACCGCAATCGGTGCCCTGACCGCCTTGTATGCGGCCACTTGCGCCCTGGCACAGCGCGAAATCAAGCGGGTGCTCGCCTATTCGACCATGAGCCAGGTCGGCTACATGTTCATGGCGGTCGGTGCCGGGACCGTCAGCGGCGCCATGTTCCATCTGCTGACCCACGCCTTCTTCAAGGCCCTGCTGTTCATGGCGGCCGGCTGCGTAATCCACCTGGCCGGCAATGAAAACGATATCTTCAAGATGGGCGGCCTGGCCCGCCGCAGCCCGCCGGAACTGCTCTGGGTTTTTCTGGCCGGGGCGGTCTGCCTGGCCGGGGTCCCGCTGACCGGCGGCTTCTTTTCCAAGGACGGCATTCTGCTGGCGCTGTTTACGCACGGCGACCCGGTCTACAAACTGTTCTGGCTGGTCGGTGTGATCACGGCCCTGCTGACCGCATTCTACACCTTCCGCCTGGTCTACCTGGTGTTTGCCGGTGAACCGCGCGGCCACGGCCACCCGCACACCATTCCGATGCAGATGCGCTGGCCGCTCTGGCCGCTGGCTCTGCTCGGCTTGGCCGGGGGACTTCTGAACCTGCCGGTTCTGGTCGGCGGCGGAGAACGCCTGCATCACTGGCTGGGTGGTCAGGCCGGACGACACGTGACCGCCAGTCACAATCTGGAATGGCTGCTGATCGGTCTGGCTATTGTCATTGTTGCGGTCGGCTGGGCGGCGGCCCATTGGCGCTACCGGGTCTTCAGGGGTGCCCGCGACACAAAGACAACACGGTTCCTGCTGGACGGCTGGCGAGCTGACCAATTGGTTGACCTGATGATTCTACGGCCCTTCAACGCCATTGCCGGTTTCTGCTGGATCGGCTGTGACCGCACCCTGTTTGACGGCACACTCAATGTCCTGGCCAGCCAGGCCAGAGCGAGCGGCAACCTGCTGCGCCGCATGACCACCGGTCGTCTTTCCAGCTACCTGGCCGCTTTCGCCTGGGGTTTCCTGCTGATTCTCGGCTGGGTCCTGATGACGCTGGTCGGCAGAGGGGGAGGGCACTGATGGCGATCCTGCCGCATATCCCCTGGCTGACCTTGTTGATCTGCCTGCCGCTGACCGGGGCCATGCTCTGTATGCTGGCAGACGAACGGGAACGAACCAGCCACTGGCTGGCACTAGCAACGACAGCCATTATTTTTGTAATAACAATCGGCCTGTTCATCAGCTACGGGGCCGGCGGCGCAGGCTGGCTGCTGCACGAGGATGCCATATGGATCGACCGCTACGGCATCCGCTACAGTCTCGGCATGGACGGCATCTCGTTGCTGCTGGTTCTGCTGACGGCCTTCCTGCACCTGATCGCCGTCCTGGCCTCATGGCCCATCGAGCGCCATGCCCCGCGTTTCCTAGGGCTGCTGCTGCTGCTCGAAACCGGCCTGATGGGCATCTTTCTGGCCATCGACCTGGTCCTCTTTTACGTCTTCTGGGAGGTCATGCTGATCCCGATGTTCCTGATGATCGGCATCTGGGGAGGAGAACAGCGTCGCCAGGCTGCCCTCAAGTTCTTCCTCTATGCCCTGGCCGGCAGCCTGGCCATGCTGGTTGCGTTGATTGCGCTCTATCTGCTGCACGGCGAACAAACCGGAAGCTACACTTTCGCCCTGGCCGAGCTGATGAAGACCCGCCTGACGTTACCGCAGGAGATACTGTTGTTCAGCGGGTTTATGCTGGCCTTTGCCATCAAAACACCCCTGGTGCCGTTCCACACCTGGCTGCCCGACGCCCATGCCGAGTCGCCGGCAAGCGGCGCGGTCGACCTGACCGGCCTGCTGCTGAAAACCGGCGTATTCGGCATGATCCGGATCGCCTTCCCGCTCTTCCCGGCGGCGACGCGTTTCGCCCTGCCCCTGCTCGGCATCCTTGCCCTGAC
Organism: Desulfuromonadales bacterium; assembly: GCA_030630015.1. Taxonomy (GTDB): domain Bacteria; phylum Desulfobacterota; class Desulfuromonadia; order Desulfuromonadales; family BM103; genus JAQYVZ01. Next base: position 6,566 of record DAOVNV010000040.1, read on the forward strand.
CGGCCTGTTCCATGCCGCCTGGGGCGCTTACCGGCAGAATGACATCAAGCGCCTGTTCGCCTATTCCTCGATCTCCCACGTCGGCCTGATCCTGCTTGGTCTGGCGGCCTGGCAGATCACCGCCTGGGAGGGCAGCATTCTGCTGATGCTCACCAACGCCATCGCCACCGGAGCCCTGTTCGTGTTGATTGCCATGATCCGGCAGCGCACCGGAACATGTCAAATCGATGAACTCAGCGGCCTCTGGGGACAAGCCCCGAACCTGTCGGCCCTGTTCCTGCTGTTTGCCCTCGCCTCGCTCGGCCTGCCCGGCCTGGCCAACTTCGCCGGCGAAATTCTCGTACTGATCGGCACCTTCCAGACCCATCCGGTCTGGGCTAGTCTGGCCGTGGTCGCTGTCGTGTTCGCCGCAGCCTACATTCTGCGCCTGGTGCAGGGTGTCATCTGGGGCCCGATCTCCGGCACCCGGATTACTTATGACCTGACGCCGCGTGAATGGCTGATCCTGGTCCCGATGGCTATCCTGGTGATCTGGCTGGGGCTCTATCCGGCCCCCTTCCTCACACCGCTACATGAGCCGGTGCAGCTGCTCCTGGGAGGATCACCATGAACGGGTTGGAATTGATCGCCCTGACTCCGGTTCTGATCCTGGTACTGGGAGGAACGGCCCTGTTGATGGCCGGAGCCTGGTACAGGCAACCGGACCCCCTGCTGGCCGGCGGGATCAGCGTGGCGCTGGCCGCAGGCCTCTCCGCTCTGCTGTTGACGCCCCCGGTTCAGGAAATTGCCGGTCTGTTCAGCAGCACCCCCTACGCGCGCTTCTTTACCCTGTTCTGGTCGTTGAGTGCCGCCCTGATGTTGGTGATTTCGGTGCGTTACGTGAAAGAACGGTCATTGCCTGCCGGCGAGTACGTCTCCCTGGTTCTGTTCGCCACCGCCGGCATGGCGCTGCTCTCCTCGGCAACCAGTCTGATCGGGATCTTTCTCGGCCTGGAGGCGTTCACCCTGGCCTTCTATATCCTGATCGCCTGCAACCGTCACTGCGACCTGTCCGCCGAGGCCGGTCTCAAGTACCTGGTCATGGGTGCCGTGGCGACCGGCTTCATGGCCTTCGGCATCGCCCTGATCTACGCCTGCAGCGGCAGTTTCCACCTGCCCGAAGCCCTGCAGGGTCTGGCAGCCGCCGGTGCATTGCGTCCTTGGGGACTGCTCGGCTGGGGCATGCTGCTGGTTGCCATCGGCTTTAAGATCTCGCTGGTGCCCTTCCACCTCTGGACACCCGATGTCTACCAGGGCGCCCCGACCCCGGTCGTCAGCCTGTTGGCCACCGGTTCGAAAGGTGCCGTTGCCGCAGCCCTGATCGGTCTGTTCGCGAGCGGTCCGAGCGGCTGGACCGATATGACGTCCCTGCTCTGGCTGCTGTCGGCTCTGACCATGCTGGTCGGCGCACTTTGTGCTTTGCCGCAAACCAATATCAAGCGTCTGCTGGCTTATTCGTCCGTGGTTCACATGGGGACCCTGCTGATCGGCCTGCTCTGCCAGACGTCCGATGGCCTGGCCGCTTCAGTGTTCTACGTCACGGTGTACTGCATTGCCAGCCTGGGCAGCTTTGCGATCATCACCAGCATGGCAGACGGCACCAGCGAGCCCACTGACCTGGAGCAATGGCGTGGCCTCGGCTACCGTCACCCGGTGCGCTGCGGCGTCCTGACCGTCCTGCTGCTTTCCCTCGCCGGAATGCCACCAACCGCCGGCTTCATGGCTAAGTTCGCGATCTTCCACGCCTCTATCCAGGCTGACTTTATCGGCCTGGCCCTGGTCGGCATCCTGGCCTCGCTGATCTCCTTCGCCTTTTACCTGAAAGTGATCATGGTCATGTTCATGACCGATGAAACCGCCCCAGCCTGCCACCCCGGCACGACCCTCGAGCACTCCGTTCTGGCGATCTGTACGGGCGCAGTTCTGTTGTTCGGACTGTTTCCGGGGTTGCTGTTTGACCTGATTGGCAGTATCCTGCCCTGACGCATATAATTTCGGATATATAATCAAAACAAAATTATTACCACAGAGGCACAGAGAACCTAGAAAAAGGTGAAAGGATATCGTTATGGATCCAATCGATTTGCAGATAGAAACCTTCCTGGCCGCTCCAAGTTTCGGCGTGGTCGGTGCCTCATCCAAACGCGAAAAATATGGCAACAAGATCTTGCGCTGCTATCAGCAGAACCAGCGCAAAGCGATCCCGGTCAACCCGGTTGAAAAGGAAATTGAAGGAGAGGCTTGCGTCACTTCAGTCGTTGAACTGCCTGCGGAAACGATCAGCATCTCGGTAATCACTCCGCCGAAAATCACTGAACAGGTGGTCGAGCAAGCGATCGGCAGAGGTATCAAAAACATCTGGATGCAGCCGGGCGCAGAGAGCGCTGCCGCAGTAGCGGCCTGCAAGGTAGCAGGGGTCAACGTGATCGCTGATGGCAGCTGCCTGCTGGTGGTACTGGGGTACCACGAATAGCCAACAAGCACGAAATGGCAATGTAGACCCTGCCAAGGCAACCCATTCGCCTACAGTGTTGAAAAGGTCATCCTCAACTGGATGGCCTTTTCGCTTTTTGCCCTCGTTCAGGGACAAATTCAGGGTAAATTGATGACGCAAAACCACGGGTCCTGGATAAGCATGGCTGGGCTGTCAGTGATAGGAGAATATATTATGAACCAAAAACCACTTTTGTCGACAAGTGGTTTTTGCGTTTCTGTAGATATTGAGGTAAGATTAAATTGATTAAGTCCATCTAATTTCTAGGTAGGGCGTATGAGTAAATCAATCGTTATCTTGCCATTGATCATGGCGCTTTCCAGTACTCTGCAGTTTATTGCTGCAGTCATGGCGATCCGCCTGATACGTCCAAGTGGTTTTTTCTCTGCATGGATCCTGCTAGCCTCTGGGTTTATCGTACAGGGGATGCGCCGAATCGTCGCGTTAGTTCATGTCCTTGGCGGGCAGGTGCAAGGCGACATGACGGTAGAAATTTTTGGCTTGGTCATCTCACTTCTCATGCTTTGCGGCATCATCAAGTTCAAACCACTCTTCGATGAGATCAATCATTCGCATCAAGCCTTGCTTGCAGAACATAAAAAACTGTCACATGCAAACAGTGAACTGGAGGCTTTCGTTTCCACAGTCTCCCACGATCTGCGAACACCCCTTACGGTTATCATCGGTTATGCAGAACACTTGAGACAGGAATGTGCAAGTAAACTCGATGAGCAGGAGTTGAGCTATCTTAAAGAAATAGAAGATCATGGAGGCAGGATGACGGCCTTGATGGAAGACCTTCTTGTTCTTTCCAAGGTCGGCTACGTGGAGCGACCAGCTAAACCCGTAGATGCTGATGTCGTGGTGCAGGACATTCTTACGGAATTCGGAGCACGACTTGCAATAGAAGGGATAGCGATCAATAAGACGGCACTGCCCAGACTGCATGTTCCTGAAACTCTCCTTGCGGAAATCTTCAAAAACCTCATTGGAAATGCTCTCCATTACGCCTGTGAAAAAGGAGCTTCCATCGAAATCGGAGGGAAGAAGGAAGGTGACCTGGTACGTTTCTTCGTTCGAGACCATGGTCCTGGTGTCCCCGAAGAAGAGCGGGGCAGGATCTTTGAAATATTTTATCGCGGCTCAACCGGGAAACAATCCAAAGGCACGGGGATCGGTCTTGCCATCGTGCAGAAGATTGCTCAACTCTATGGTGGTGGGGCATGGGTGGAAGAGACTCCCCAGGGAGGCAGCACCTTCTGGTTTGAAATGATAGAGGCATCGCCAAACAATCCCGCCACCGAGACATGCGAAACTTGACCCAAATGAAATCCCCCTTTCGCTAAATCTGACGTAGAGATCGCAATCATTCAGCCACGAATCTCTTCAAACGGAGCTTTGGGGCCTACCCCTCGAAACTGACCAGGACCACCACCGACCGCGACCCGACAGGATACCTACCCTGCTGCTCCAGTTCCACTTCGGAACCCGGCATGCAACTTGCCGCATCTCCACTCAGAGACGTATCGACAGATCGCCGCCAGCGTAATTGTCCATCCAATGGCGGCAGTTCAAATTCCAGCTCGTCCTCTCCGGCATGAGCAATCAGGTAAAACTCCGCCTCGTCAGCCTGGCCCTGCAGGTGCATGCCGAGGGACTGCGAGGCTTCTGACCAGTCCGGGACATGCAGGCGTGTGCCGTGCCAGGTCAGCTGGCGTTCGCCACTTTCCTCACCCTCGAAGTGCCTGGGCCGCAACAGCGCATGGCGCTGACGAAGTGTGATCAGATGCTGGAAGAACCTGAACAGGTCATCGTGATTTTCTAACTCGTTCCAGTCGATCCAGCTGACCTCGTTGTCCTGGCACCAGGCATTGTTGTTGCCGCCCTGGCTGCGTCCCATTTCGTCCCCAGCCAGGATCATCGGCACGCCATGGGCAAGGATCAGCAAAGCGGCCAGGTTGTGTATCTGCCGTTCGCGCAGTTCAAGGATGGCCGAGTCGTCCGTCTCGCCCTCTACTCCGTGATTGGCGCTATTACTGCCATTGCAGCCATCACTGTTGTACTCGCCGTTGGCTTCGTTATGCTTTTGCTCATAACTGACCAGGTCTGCCAGAGTGAAGCCGTCGTGACTGGTCACGAAGTTGATGCTGTGAAAAGGTGCTCGGCCGCTATCTTGGTAGAGATCGGAACTGCCGGCCAGACGCGTCGCCAGCACCGCCACCAGGCCCTGGTCACCACGCACGAAACGGCGGATATCGTCTCGAAACTTGCCATTCCATTCCGCCCAGCGGCCGAAGTTGGGGAAATCCCCAACCTGGTAAAGCCCAGCCGCATCCCAGGCTTCAGCGATCAGCTTGGTGTCGGCCAGCACCGGATGGCCGGCAATCCGCTCCAACAGTGGCGGATTGGACAGCACCTCGCCATCGGAGCCGCGCCCGAGAATTGAGGCGAGATCGAATCGGAACCCATCGACGTGCATCTCAGTCACCCAGTAGCACAGACAGTCAATGATCAGGTCGCGCACCACCGGATGATGGCACTTGACCGTGTTGCCGCATCCAGAATAGTTGGCATACTCGCCGCTTTTCTCATCAACCAAGTAGTAAACGCTGTTGTCGATGCCACGGAAGGAGATGGTTCTGCCCTGTTCGTTGCCTTCGCCGGTATGATTGAACACCATGTCGAGGATCACCTCGATCCCGGCATCATGCAGCGCCTTGACCATTTCCTTGAATTCCCTGACTTGGGTGCCGGCACCCATTCCAGAAGCATAGGCCGCCTTCGGTGCAAACCAGGCCAGGGGATGATAGCCCCAGAAATTATGTAGCTTTTCGCCAGTCAGGGGATTTTTCCGGTAATTGTCAGCCTCGTCGAACTCAGTGACCGGCAGCAGTTCGACCGCCGTCACCCCCAACTCCTTCAGATAGGGAATTTTCTCAACCAGCCCGCGGAAGGTCCCGGGCGCAGCCACATCTGATGACGGATCGCGGGTGAACCCCCTCACGTGCATTTCGTAAATCACCGAGTCTGCCAGATGCCGATTCAGCGGTCGGTCCATCCCCCAGTCAAACTGATCATCAACCAGCAGACCCCGCCAATTGCCCTGCCGGGCAGCCTTGCGCTGCGCTCCCAGCCACAAGGATGGACCGGAAATCGCCCGGGCATAGGGGTCGAGCAGAACCACCCTATGGTCAAACCTGTGAATCGGCAGCTCTTCTTCATCTTCCCTGGTCATGCGAAAGCCGTACTCGAAGCCGGAGATCAAGCCCCGCAGCAGCATATGCCAGACATCACCGGTCCGGTTGATCACCGGATCAAACGGCAATTCCACCAGTGGTTCAATCTTCCCTGGTTGGAACAGCACCAGGGACACCGCCGTGGCATGCCGGGAAAAAATCGCGAAATTGATCCCGTCCGCCAACCGACTGACCCCGTAAGGCTGTGGGAAACCCTTCATGACGGCAAAATCGGTCGTAATCGCGTCGAGAAACCTTTTTCGGCTGGTTATAGCTTCCATAACTGTTCTTTCTATTGCAGAGTATGGTCTGTCAGCCCAGTTTATCAGAATTGATGGATTGTGACAGAGGCTTGCATCACTCAAATGAATCAGCTATCTTGAGACAGCTTTAATGTCGCAAATGGAGGACGCAATGCCGATTATCACCATGGAAGGCCCGGCGATTGATGATCTCGACAGGAAACGTGAACTGACCGATACGATCACCAGGGCGGCATCCGAATTTTACGGGCTACCCACTGACACGATCGTCATCATCCTTAAGGAAAACGCCCCGGACAATGTCAGTGTGGGCGGACAACTGATCATTGACCGGAACTGAGACTCGTAGGGTCTCACCGGATCAGATTGAATAAAGTCAGGAGGCGACAGTGGAAGAGCCCAAAAAACCGAGCCCGGCTGAAATCAGCACGGGCCTTGCCAAAATACGTAAGCGCCGCTGGTTTTTCTTTGGCGTTGTCCTGATCTATGTACCGGCATTGATGATAACCCTCAAAGTCTCCCAGTCCGGCACGACAACACTCACCATATTCGGGCTC
>DAOVNV010000115.1 GCA_030630015.1 Desulfuromonadales bacterium
CCGCGCCGCTGAAGCTCCGTGCGGGCTTCGAATATATGATCACATTTTGAAGAAAGGCCCGAACGTTTCCATTCGGGCCTTTTCGATTCATACCGGGACAATTGCCGCCATATCTTGATCAATAATTCAGAGCCTTGTCCTTCCAGTACTTGGTTCCCGCCAGGTTGATCTTGGCCAGCAGGCCCGATTCCGTAAGCGTGTAGGCTTCCATATCCGAGGTGATTGAAATTTCCCCGCCGGCTGAACCTCCCTTGCTTTCCGACCTGGCGGCAGCATCGGCCTGGGCACCGAAATCCCAACCCTGGTAGATAAAGCGGTCCAAGGCTGCAGTGGTGTGGAAAACGAACACCACCCGGATATCCTGAACTCCCAGCCCGAGGCCGAGACCGACCTGGGCCATCTTCATATAGAACTTCTGGCCGGTATCTTTATAGACGGCCACACCGTAGCCGCCGCCCCCGCCAACAAACAGAACCTGCGCATTCACATTGCTGAAAACGGCATAGCCGGCTGCGCGCTGGATTTTCTCCCGGGCAGAGGCTTTGTGCAGGTACAGTTCTTCAAGGGTTTTCGTTTTCATGGCGTCAATCGCCGCCCGCTTCTCATCAACCGTACCGCGCACCGGCCCCAGACAGCCCGCCAGGAACAGGAGCAGCCCAATAATCCAGAGCATCTTTATTGCTGAACGCATCGTCATTCTCTCCTCCATCACCTATCCAAAAAACTGTTTACTGTCAAAGTACACCGAGATTCTCTGATATTATTCCAGAAAAGGTCGAGGAAACAAATGAAATTTCTTGCCGCTTTTCACGGCCGGGAGGACAGGCACAACCCTCTTTACAGAAAGAGCCGCTTGGTGTATGTTTCTCCTTTTCGTGGAGAGGTGACCGAGCGGCCGAAGGTGCACGACTGGAAATCGTGTGTACTGAAAGGTACCGAGGGTTCGAATCCCTCCCTCTCCGCCATTTCTTCTTTGTGCCATACTTTTCGTAACTAGTTTAGCGAGCCCGATTTTTGTGCTCTGGCAAGGCGCGAGCAGCGCAGAAGCGCAGCATGCAACAGGTATGTGAGCATTTGAGCAGCACAGCAACGCGGCTAGAGTGCAAAAGGCGGGAAGTGCTGAATAGTTACCGTTTTCCTTGCCGTTAGAAGTGACAGCCGGGTCCCGCGCAACGGACGGTCGTGAACTCCGTCAGGCCCGGAAGGGAGCAGCGGCAACGGCCTCAGCCGTGTGCCGCGGGGGTGCCTGGCTGTCACTTGTGATGGCAAGCCGCCTCTAGCCCGAGGGCAACAGCTAATCTTATGGCCTACCTGGTACTGGCCCGCAAGTGGCGTCCACAGAATTTCGCCGATCTGATCGGCCAGGAGCATGTCGGCCAGACGCTGGCCAATGCGATCCGTTCCGGTCGCATCCACCATGCTTTCTTGTTCACCGGAGCCCGCGGCGTCGGTAAAACCTCGGCAGCCCGCATCCTGGCCAAGGCCCTGAATTGTGAAAAGGGCCTGTCCGACCAGCCCTGCAACGAATGTTCCTCTTGTACTGAAATCACGGCCGGTCGGAATCTGGACGTTCTTGAGATCGATGGCGCCTCCAACACCGGCGTCGACGACATCCGCGCGCTACGCGAAAACATCCGCTACCTGCCCTCCCGCTCCCGATTCAAGATCTTCATCATCGATGAAGTCCATATGCTTTCGACCAACGCCTTCAACGCGTTGCTGAAAACCCTGGAAGAACCTCCAGACCATGCGAAATTCATTTTCGCAACAACGGAACCGCACAAAATCCCGATTACTATCCTGTCGCGCTGCCAGCGCTTCGATTTTCGCAAGATTCCGCTGCAGCGGGTCACGCAACTCCTGCGCAAAATTTCCACTGCCGAAAAGCTCCAGATTTCGGACCAGAGCCTGGCCCTGGTTGCCAGGCACGGTGAAGGCAGTATGCGCGATGCACTCTCGACCCTTGACCAGGTCATTGCCTTCAGCGGCGAGCAGGTCAATGACGATGACGTCCAGGCTTTGCTTGGCATGGTCGATCGCCGCCTGCTGCTTGACACACTTGATGCGATCCTGCAGCGTGACAGCCGTCGGCTGCTCGATATTGTTCGCCGTGTCGATCAACTGGGTCACGCCCTGAGACAATTCACCTTGGAACTGGTCGAGCTTGTCAGAGGACTGGTGATCTGCAAAGTGGTCGCCGAACCGGAGGAACTGCTTGATCTGGTTGGCGATGAATTGAAGGAACTCCAGAAACTTGCCGAAACCTCCAGCCTGGAGGACCTGCAACGCATCGTTACACTGCTGATGAAGGCTCAGGCCGAACTCGCCCAGAGTCCTTTCCCTTTGCTGACCCTTGAAATGGTACTTGTAAAGGTGGCCAATCTGGCACCGACCCAGGAAATCGGTCGGCTGATACAACATCTGGAAAGTCTGGAGAAACGCCTGGCCGGGGGAAGCGGCCTGTCGACTGCCAGTCCCCCTCAGCCAAACAAGGCCCCGACCGGAGAGCCAACGCCAAAAAAGCCTGAAGCCCCCGTCGCCACATCGACCGACAACAAGGACTGGCAGGGGCTGGTTGAACAGGTCAAGCAGAGCCGCCCCATACTCGGGACGGTTCTTGAACATGGCCGCCTGCTCAAGTTCAAGCCCCCCCTGCTGGAAATAGGCTATCCTAAAGGATCCGGCATGCTGGTCCAGATCCAGGACCAGGAAACCTGCCGGGAGCTTGAGACACTGGCCGAGGCCTATTTTCATCAAAAAGTCACTTTAAAGATTCTGACCCTTGTTGACGAACAGCAGGACGCTCCGCCTTCACTAGCCGAAACCCGGCAGGCCCGGGAAACCGACCGTATGCGCCGCCTGCGGGAAGATGCCATGGAACATCCGGCACTGAAGTCTGTTCTGGAGATTTTTGATGGGGAGGTCAGAAGCATCACCCCTACGGATAAAGGCTTTGTTTGAACCCCGAAACGAGGCACGGGGAGCGGGGCACGCGAAAAAACAACGGCACAATCTTTTATAAAAAATCAACGACAAACATTAACTGGAGGAAGAAGATGGCTAAAGGTCTTGGCAACATTATGAAACAGGCGCAGATGATGCAGAAAAAGATGGCAGAGCTGCAATCGGAGTTGGAGCAGCGCCAGGTGGAGGCAACTGCCGGCGGGGGCATGGTGACCGCCGTGGTCACCGGTAAGCAGCAGCTCGTTTCGCTGAATATCGACCCGGCGGCTGTTGACCCTGAAGATGTGGAAATGCTGCAAGACCTGGTCGTAGCGGCCGTGAACGAAGCCGTCCGCAAAAGCCAGGAAATGGTTCAGCAGGAGATGAGCAAGGTCACCGGCGGCATGAATATTCCAGGGCTCTGCTGAAAAAAACATTCGGCATTCGGACTTGGGGCCGGTCCGCAAATCGGCTGAAAATTGCCGATATTGGTTGAAAACCTTGACCTTCACCAGTAATTATTTTAGCCAAACAAAAAAAATTTACTGAGCCTAAAGGCTTGATTCGCTTATTTTTTCAGTCAGGCGAAAAAAATTTGATGCCTTTAAAAGGTGACTAAAGTTCCATAAACTGTTGAATTTCTGAAAAAAATTATGTTAGACTCCATCCCGTCTTTTACCCGATTGGTAAACGAACTGGCCAAGTTTCCCGGCATTGGCAGCAAAACAGCCACCCGTTTGGCTTTTTTCTTGCTCCGTCAACCGTCGGCTGAAGCTGAGGCTTTGGCTGACGCAATTCTGGACTTGAAGCGCCGTACCAGGTTCTGCTCCGTCTGTTATCATATCACCGAGACGGACCCCTGCCAGCTCTGTTCAGATACAGCCAGGGATGCTCATCTGCTCTGTGTTGTGGAGGAGCCTCAGGATCTGCTCGCTGTGGAGCGCAGCCACTCATTTCGTGGCCGCTATCACGTACTGCATGGCTCCCTGTCGCCTTTGGATGGCATCGGGCCGAACGACCTGAAAATCTCCCAATTGATGGAGCGCCTGCAAAGCGGAGAAGTTGAGGAAGTTCTGATTGCAACCAACTTCACCGTGGAAGGCGATGCAACGGCACTGTACCTGGCCAGGCTGATACAGCCGCTGGGTATACGAGTGACGCGGCTCGCTTATGGCATTCCGATGGGCAGTGAGCTTGAGTACGTGGACGAAGCAACCGTCAACCGGGCAGTCGAAGGACGACGGGAAATTTAATTGTAAGTGTTCAGCAGGCCCGATTTTTGTGCTCAGGCAAGGCTCGAGCAGCGCAGAAGCACAGCATACACCAAGTATGTGAGCATTTGAGCAGCACAGCAACGCAGCTAGCGTGCAAAAGGCGGAATGTGCTGTATAGTTATATATTTTATCGGTCAGATTCGAACACCATAGCGATAACACAGTAAAAGGAGGAGACAATGTCTCGAAAAATGGCTTGTATCGATGGCAACACTGCTGCGGCGCACGTCGCCCATGCAACTAATGAAGTGATTGCCATCTACCCGATCACACCCTCTTCTGTCATGGGTGAGATTTCCGACGCCAAGAGCGCCATGGGTCAGAAGAATATCTGGGATACCATTCCCAAGGTTGTTGAAATGCAGTCCGAAGGCGGCGCAGCAGGCACCGTGCACGGTGCCCTGCAGGCCGGCGCCCTGACCACGACCTTCACCGCGTCCCAGGGTTTGCTGCTGATGATCCCGAACATGTTCAAGATTGCCGGCGAATTGACACCGACTGTCTTCCATGTCTCGGCCCGCGCCATCGCTGCCCAGGCCCTGTCGATCTTCGGCGACCATTCGGACGTCATGGCCTGCCGCTCTACCGGCTGGGCCATGCTCAGCTCGAACAACGTTCAGGAAGTTATGGACTTCGCGCTGATCGCCCAGGCTGCCAGCCTGGAATCACGCATCCCCTTCCTGCACTACTTTGACGGCTTCCGGACTTCGAGTGAAGTGCAGAAGGTCCACGAGCTTTCCCAGGACGATATGCGCTTCATGATCAATGACGAACTGGTCCGCGCCCACCGCGCCCGCGCCTTGTCGCCCGATCATCCGGTACTGCGCGGCACTGCCCAGAACCCGGATGTTTTCTTCCAGGGTCGCGAGACGGTCAACCCTTACTATGACAAGGTCGCCGGCATTCTGCAGAACCAGTTCGACAAGTTTGCCAAGCAGACCGGCCGCCAGTACAATCTGTTCGACTATGTCGGGGCGCCGGACGCCGAGCGCGTTGTAGTCATGATGGGCTCCGCCTGCGACACCATGCACGAACTGATCGAACATCTGGTCGCCCAGGGCGAAAAAGTCGGCCTGATCAAGGTCCGCTTCTTCCTGCCCTTCGATGTCGCCGCCTTCGCCAAAATTCTTCCGAAAACAGTCAAAAAGATTGCTGTGCTGGATCGCACCAAGGAGCCGGGCTCCATGGGTGAGCCCCTCTACCACAATGTCCGCACCGCCCTCGGCGAAGCGATGGCCGAGGGCCAGGTTTCTTTCCAGGATTATCCGACCATCGTCGGCGCGCGCTATGGCCTCGGCTCCTATGAGTTCTCGCCCGGCATGGCCAAGTCGGTACTTGACAACCTCTTGCAGGACAAGCCGATGAACCATTGTGTGGTCGGCATCAAGGACGACGTCACCGGCCGCAGCCTCGATTTCGACTCCGCCTATTCGGTTCCTTTCGACGGCTACTCGGCCATGTTTTACGGCCTCGGCTCCGATGGCACGGTCGGCGCCAACAAAAACTCGATCAAGATCATCGGCGACTCCACCGACAACGAAGTTCAGGCCTACTTCGTCTACGACTCGAAGAAAGCCGGCAGCATGACCACCAGTCATCTGCGCTTCGGCAAGCAGGAGATCCGCGCACCGTACCTGATCACCTCCTCCGATTTCGTCGCCTGTCACAACTTCTCTTTCCTCGAGAAGTACGACATGCTGAAGAATGCCAAGCAGGGCGCCACCTTCCTGCTCAACAGCCCCTTCAACAAGGACGAAGTCTGGGCGCACCTGCCGCAGAAGGTCCAGCAGGCCATCATTGACAAGCAGCTCAAATTCTTCGTCATTGACGGTGTGCACCTCGGCAATAAAATTGGTCTCGGTTCCCGCATTAACGTCATCATGCAAACCGCCTTCTTCAAGATCTCCAATATTATTCCGCTCGACCAGGCGATCCGCGAGATCAAGGACGCCATTGTCAAGTCGTACAGCAAGGCCGGCGAGAAAGTCGTCAACATGAATAACCAGGCGGTCGACGTCGCTCTGGAGAACATCCAGGAAGTCAGCGTGCCCGCCAAGGCCGACAGTACCATCGAGATGACCATCGGTCAGTGGGCCGGCACCCCCGCAACCGTGCAGAAAACCCTCGGCCCGATCATCGATGGTCTCGGCGAGAACCTGCCGATCTCAGCCATGCCGGACGATGGCACCTTCCCGACCGGCACGACCATGTTCGAAAAACGCAATATCGCCATCGAGACCCCGGTCTGGGACGAGAAGCTCTGTATCCAATGCGGTATCTGTTCGTTCGTCTGTCCGCATGCCACCATCCGCATGAAGATCTACGACGAACAGGACCTTGAGGGCGCACCGGAGACCTTTAAGTCGTGTGCCGCCAAAGGCAAGGGCATGGAAGGCAAGCTCTACACCCTGCAGGTTGCTGTTGAAGACTGCACCGGCTGCGGCGCCTGCGTCTACAACTGCCCGGCCAAGAGCAAGGATGACGAGAGCCACAAGGCAATCAACATGCAGCCTCAGCCGCCACTGCGCGAGGCAGAATCGAAGAACTTCGACTTCTTCCTCAACCTGCCCGACACTGATCCGGCCCTGTTTAACAGCGCCACGCTCAAGGGTAGCCAGCTGCTGCCGCCAATGTTTGAATTCTCCGGCGCTTGTGCCGGTTGCGGCGAGACCCCGTTTGTCAAACTCTGCTCCCAGCTGTTCGGTGATCGCATGATCGTTGCCAACGCCACCGGCTGCTCCTCGATCTACGGCGGCAACCTGCCAACCACCCCCTGGACCACACGCAAGGACGGTCTTGGCCCGGCTTGGAGCAACTCACTGTTTGAAGACAATGCGGAATTCGGTTTCGGTTTCCGTCTCGCAATCGATAAGACTGCCGAGTACGCCAGGGAACTGCTGGTCAAGAACATGGCCTGCGGCTGTTCGGCCTGCAAGGGCACCGATGACCTGAAGCAAGCGATCCTGGATGCCGACCAATCGAGCCAGGAAGCGATCGAAGAACAGCGGGCACGGGTGGCTCAACTCAAAGGTATCCTTGCCAAATGTACCCACGAAACCGCCACTGCCCTGCTGGCCGACGCTGACTACCTGGTGGTCAAGTCGGTCTGGAGCCACGGCGGCGACGGCTGGGCCTACGACATCGGTTACGGCGGCCTCGATCACGTGCTTGCCTCCGGCGCCAATATCAATGTGCTGGTTCTCGACACCGAGGTCTACTCCAATACCGGCGGACAAGCCTCCAAGGCAACCCCCATGGCAGCCGTGGCCCAGTTTGCAGCCGGCGGCAAGCCGATGCCGAAGAAAGACCTGTCGATGATCGCCATGACCTACGGCAATATCTACGTCGCCCGGGTCTCCATGGCCAACCCGGCCCAGTGCGTCAAAGCGTTCCTCGAAGCCGATGCCTATGACGGCCCGTCCCTGATCATCGCCTACTCGCATTGCATCGCGCACGGCATCAACATGAC
>DAOVNV010000016.1 GCA_030630015.1 Desulfuromonadales bacterium
GAATCGGCCAAAGAAGGTGAAGTCGGGACCTACTCGCTGAACACTGACAAGCTGACCAGCGAATTCGAATCCTTCTTCCTCAAGGGTGCAACCCGCATCGGCGCTCTGCGTCTCACCATGCGTGGCGGCACCTATGAAATCGAGGGCCCGGAATACGAGGTTGACTTCCCGGACCGTGACGACATGGTTTATGATAACCAGGACTTCGACAACCCTGAGCATTTCGAATCGGCGGAATCCCGCGAAGTGACGGAATTCGGCATCGACGCCGTCTACCGCCTGGCTCGGGCTACCACTCTGCGCCTCGGCTACGATTATGAAGAGGTCGAACGTGTAGAAGAAGAATTGGGCGAGACCGAAACCAGCACCTACAGGATCGCTCTCCAGTCCCGCCTGAGCAAGCAGCTGTCAGGCCGGATCAGCTACGAATACCAGGACATCGACGATCCGTTCCATGGCGAAGACATGACCGGCATCGCCCAGGGCATCGGCATCACCGACCCCCTGTATCCCGGTATGGCATGGCTGAACACAGACGATTTCAGACTCATCGACGATAATCCGTTAAACAATGCGGTCTACTACTGGAACAGCGTCTATCCGAACCGTACGCTCGATACGAGCACCTCGCCGGACGAAGTCCAGCAGATCAAGTTCTCCACGACCTGGTCGCCGTCGACCAACATGGCCCTGACCGCTTTCGCACGCTACCGTGCGGAGGAGAACGACGACGTCTCTTATGAGCAGAAAACCTTCGTCCCCGGTCTCTCCCTCTACTATGCGCCGAACAGCAAGCTGAACCTGACCATGGCGTATACCTTCAACAAGCAGGAGACGGAGAACCAGATGTGCGTCGGCTGGTACCACGGCTGAGCGAACATCGTCCAATCGACCCAGTTTGGGTCGTACTGCGATATCGCTGAGTATGAGTCCGAAGTCAACACCCTGTCCATTTCCGTGGATTACCAGGCCACTGAAAAACTGCAACTGAATGCCGGCGTCGTGTACAACAAGGCGGAAGACACCTGGGATTGGGATTTCGCAGAGCGAGATTCCCTGATCTTCACCAGCGCAACCGGCGTTGTTACCGGTGCTAATACCGGCTACGACACCTGGGATCAGAATGACGACATGGATACCTATTCTGACCTGTCATACGAGCAGTACCAGTTCACCGTCGGCGGCACCTACAACTTCACGCCGTTCTGCTACACTACCGCATCGGTTACCTACGATGTGTTCGACAGCGGTGAAGAGTATGTCTATGGTGATGAAGACGGCGATGCCTACTATGGCTATCTCGGCTTCGGGTACCGCTTCTAATTCGTAAAACGTTAATTAATTGCCTCATGTTTTTTGCCCGGCTGGAAACAGCCGGGCATTTTTTTATCTTTGCGTTAATATTCTTCTCTGCGTCTTTCCTTTAATCTTTGCGCCTTTGCGTTAACATGTTATGTTTTTTTGTTATGCCACTTAATAATCAAACACCCACATATCCCCAGTTGGACGCTAACCTGCTGCAACTCGACAAACCGGCCCGCTACCTGGGTGGCGAACTCGGCAGTGTGACCAAAGACTGGGGAAAGGTGGACATCACCTTCGCTCTGGCCTTCCCGGATGTCTACGAGGTCGGCATGAGCCATCTCGGTTCGGCTATCCTTTACCAGGTTCTGAACGACACTCCCTGGATTGCCGCGGAAAGGGCCTATGCCCCCTGGCCGGACCGGGAAGCACAGCTGCGTGTCGCCGGCGAGCCCTTGACGTCACTCGAATCCGGCCATTCCCTGGCCGACTTCGATATCGTCGGCTTCTCCCTGCAGTATGAGCTCTGTTACACCAATGTCCTGACCATGCTTGAGCTGGCCGGCATTCCGTGGCGTGCCGCTGAGCGGGATGAATCTGCACCATTGATCGTGGCCGGCGGGCCCTGTGCCTTCAATCCGGAACCGTTGGCCGACTTCATTGACTGCGCGATGATCGGCGACGCAGAAGAAGCGGTGATTGAACTCTGCACAACGGTTCGCGACAGCCGGGCGAGCGGCGAAGACCGTCACGTCCTGCTGCAGCGCCTGGCCCGCATCGAAGGTGTTTACGTACCGAGCCATTTTGCCGTCAGCTACCATGCTGATGATCGCATCGCTGAGATCAAGCCACTCAACCCCGAGCAGCCGCAAGTCCGGCGCCGTGTTCTGGCTGACCTCGATACGGCACCCTTCCCCTGCAACCCGGTCGTCCCTTTCTTGCGGACCATCCATGATCGCGTCACCATGGAAGTGGCTCGCGGCTGCACGCGCGGCTGTCGCTTCTGCCAGGCGGGCTACATCTACCGCCCGGTCCGTGAACGCCAACCGGACACCATCCGCAACCTGATCGAGAAAAGCCTGCGCCATTCCGGCTATGATGAAGTCTCCCTGCTGTCGCTCTCGAGCGGGGACTACACCGCTATCGAAAGCCTGGTGCAGAGCCTGATGACCTGCTACGCCGACCAGAGGGTTGCGGTGTCCCTGCCCAGCCTGCGGGTCGGCTCCCTCACTCCGGAACTGATGGAGGAGATCAAAAAGGTCCGCAAGACCGGCTTTACCCTGGCACCGGAAGCTGGCAGCGAGCGACTGAGGAAGGTGATCAACAAGGGCATCTCGGAGCAGGACCTGCTGGATACTGCAAAGGACGCCTTCTCGCTGGGCTGGCGTCTGATCAAGCTCTATTTCATGATCGGCCTGCCCACTGAAACCGACGAAGATCTCGCGGCACTGGTCGACCTGGCGGCACGGGTCAAGGCAACCAGCCGCGGCACCGAAGGCGGCGGTGCGGTGAACGTCTCCGCCTCGACCTTCATCCCGAAAGCCCACACACCTTTCCAGTGGGATGCCCAGATCAGCACCGCAGAAACAATAAGACGCCAGAATTTTCTGCGTGGCGCATTGACCAGGAAGAAGCTGAAACTCAAATGGCACGATGCACACGCCTCCTTCATGGAGGGGGTCCTGGCCCGCGGCGACCGGCGCCTGGCGCCCCTGCTCGAAGAGGCGGTGCGGCAGGGCTGCCGCTTCGACGGCTGGCGGGAACATTTCAACTGGAACACCTGGATGACCGCCTTCGAAACAGTCGGCCTCGACCCGGACTGGTATCTGCGCCAACGCCAGCCCGGTGAAACCCTGCCCTGGGATCACATCGACGCCGGCATTTCCAAGGACTTCCTGCTACGGGAAAAACAGGCGGGCTTGCTGGGCAAGGAGACACCTGATTGCCGCCACGGCCAGTGCACCTATTGTGGACTATGCGACTTTGAGGAGGTGCGTCCACGCGAGGCCGATCCGGACCCCCTGACAGCGGCTTCCTCCATACCTGCGGTGCAAGCAACAGAGCCGTCAACCGACAGCTTCAAGGTTCGCCTGACACTCCGCAAAGCCGGGCGCACAACGGCGATCAGCCACCTCGAATTCATGACGGTCATCCATCGTGCCGCGCGCCGGGCGCAGCTGCCGATCCGTTACTCGGGCGGCTTCCACCCCGCCCCACGCATCAGCTTCGGCGATGCCCTGCCGATCGGTGTATCCAGTGAAGCCGAGTTGGTCGATCTCGAGCTGACCGAACCCTGCACGCCGGCCGACACACTGGCAAGACTTAACCGGGAACTGCCTGAAGATATCCGGATTCTGACGGCAGAAGACTGGCCGCGCAAGGGGCCGTCTCCCGGAGCGAGCCTGGCATCGGCCACCTACCAGGTTCCGTTGCCCGAGAACAGCCCCGGAGATCTTGACCAACGCCTTGCATCTTTTCTGGCTGCGGGCGAAGTCATCGCAACCCGGCTCAAAAAGAACCGGCCTATTGAGGTTGACCTGCGGCCCTGGGTGATCGATCTGAGATGTGACGGCAAGCATCTCGAAATGGTTATGGCATCTGGCAGCCCGATCTTCCTTGCCAGCTACCTGCTGGAGCTGGGCACCGAAGCGGTTCGGACTCTCGGTATCCGTAAAACAGGCATTACGCTGAAGGAACTTGAGTCCGGGAGCAATGACACCCTATCGCCATAAATAAAGGCGTTAACGCAAGGACGCAAAGACAAACACAGCCTTTCTGTTTAGAGCTCTACAGGGTTTTCTTTGCGCCTTTCCTTTTCTTTCTTTGCGTCTTTGCGTTATATTTCATGAAATATGTTCGAACTCGACGCTGGCTATGCCAGTTCAATAAAATACTTCTGAATTTTACATACATATTTCTTTGAAGGAGAACCATCATGACCAAAGAACTGGTCATCAACACCACATCACACGAGACCCGTGTGGCCTTGCTTGAAAGCGGCCACATCGCCGAGCTCTACATTGAGCGCCACCACGAAATGGGCATTGTCGGCAACATGTATCGGGGCAAGGTCGTCCGGGTCCTGCCAGGGATGCAGGCAGCCTTCGTTGACATCTGCCTGGACAAAGCCGCCTTCCTCTACGTAGCCGACGTTCTCGATGAAATCGAGGCGGTAGAACGTTACATCGAGGGGAGTCATGCGCGCCACGAACCGGGGGAAGAATCGGCCGAGGAGCGGCCACCTCTGCCCCCGATAGAAGATCTGCTACAGGAAGGTCAGGAAATTCTCGTCCAGGTCTCCAAGGAGCCGATCGGCACCAAGGGCGCACGCATCACCTCGCACATTTCCCTGCCGGCCCGCAACCTGGTCTACATGCCGACCGTCGATCACGTCGGCATTTCGCGGCGAATCGAGAATGAGGATGAACGGGTCCGGTTGCGCCACCTGGTGGATGTCATGCGTCCCGCCGGCACCGGCTTTATTGTCCGTACGGTAGCGGAAGGTAAACAGGCCGACGAGTTGAAGACCGACATGGATTACCTGGTGGGGCTATGGGAGCAGATCAGCCGGCAGCAGCCTGACAAGGGGGCGCCCTGCCTGATCCATTCCGACCTGGATGTCACCAGTAAGGTGCTGCGCGACATCCTGACCGAAGACGTGTCGCGGGTTATCGTCGATTCTGCCGTGGGCCATCGCAAAATCATAAGCTTTCTCGACACCTTCATGCCGAGCCATAATTTCCAGGTGGAACTGTACAAGGAAGACGAACCGATCTTCGACGCCTTCGGTCTTGAAGTGGAAATTTCCAGAGCGCTGGGACGCAAAGTCTGGCTGAAAAGCGGCGGCTATATCATCATCGAACAGACCGAGGCACTGGCAGCCATTGATGTCAACACCGGTCGCTTCGTCGGCAAGCACAACCTTGAGGACACCATTCTCAAAACCAATCTCGAGGCGGTCAAGGAGGTTGCTTTCCAGCTGCGGCTGCGCAATATCGGCGGCCTGATCATCATCGACTTTATCGACATGGAAAAGGAGGCACACCGCGAGAAGGTTCATGCCGCCTTGGAAGAAGCCCTCAAGCTCGACAAGTCGAAAACCAATATCCTGAAAATTTCCGAACTCGGCCTGGTCGAGATGACCCGGAAACGCGTCCGGGAAAGCATCGGCCGCACCCTCTGCGAACCCTGCCCCTACTGCGAAGGCAAAGGCTACATCAAGAGCAAAACGACAACGGTCTACGAGATATTCCGGGAATTGCAGAGAGAAATGCACAACGCCCCCGGCTACCGCATGACCCTCAATGTGCACCCGGACATCGCCGACCTGCTTTATGATGAAGAACGCCCCGGCATCGAGGAACTGGAGGAGCGCTACGAGAAACAGGTGACCATCCACGCCCGCCCCGGCTTCCATATCGAACAGTTCAGCATTCTGGTCGGCTGATTAGAAACAGTTCTAAGTGCTGGACAGTGAGTGCTAAGTGCTATGCGATGAGCGATGAGTGAAAAACGTTGACACCCCTTGAGAGAAAATTTGTGTATGTTCCACTTTTTCTCGTTATCATGGCCGCATTATGCGGCCATCAAAGCCACTCATCGCTCAGCACCAGCACTCAGTACTGCCTTCAGGCACTCATCGCTCATCGCTCAGCACTCAGCACTGTATTTAATAACGGTTTTTGCTTGACACACACTGAAAGGACAACATATAAGATAGAGTTCCTGAGCGGATCCGAAGGGATAAGTATGCTCAAGGTTGAAAGTGAGGTGATTTAGTATGTACGCGGTGATCAGAACCGGAGGGAAGCAATATAAAGTTTCCGAAGGCGACCAGGTAAAGGTCGAAAAACTGGCTGGTGAAGTAGGTGAAACCATCGAACTGGCCGAAGTCCTCATGGTTGGCGGAGAAGAGGTAAAGATCGGGACACCTCTCTTGCCCGAAGCGAAAGTCACGGCGAAGATTGTCGAACAGGGCAAAGACAAAAAAATCCTGGTCTTCAAATCGAAACGCCGGAAGAACAATCGCAAAAAAAACGGACACCGACAACCTATCACGCGCCTGCAGATTACGGCGATTGAAGCTTAAATAGTACCCATCCGGAGTTTCCGGGTGGGTTCGATGCAAGTTTCCATATGGGAAACGAGGTATTTTTCGCAAGGTCAAGGAAATCAAGCGTTTGCGCGGAGGCGTACATCGGTACGCCGCACAAGCAAACGCGCCGATTGACGCTGAGATTGCGGAAAAGGGCCGTTTCCGGATGGAAACTAAGTTAAGGAGGCAGATCCATGGCTCATAAAAAAGGTGTTGGCAGTACACGTAACGGCCGCGACACTATCGGCAAGAGACTTGGCGTCAAGCGTTACGCCGGACAGGAAGTCTCTGCTGGATCGATCCTTGTCCGGCAGCGTGGTACGACCATCCATCCCGGAAACAACGTCGGCTGCGGCAAGGACTACACCCTGTTTGCCCTGATCGACGGAGTTGTCAAGTTCGAGCGCCTGGATAAAACCAGGAAGAAGGTCAGCGTCTACGCTGCCTGAGCTCAGGCCACGAAACAACATTCGAAAAGCCCGAGGTTCGTGAGAGCTTCGGGTTTTTTTGGTTTTTATGAAATTCGTTGATGAAGTAAAATTTCACGCCAAGGCTGGAGACGGCGGTCGTGGCTGTCTGTCGTTTCGTCGGGAGAAATTTGTCCCTCGGGGCGGTCCGGACGGCGGCGACGGCGGCAATGGCGGCGATGTCCTTTTTGAAGTCGATCCCGGGGTCAATACCCTGCTCGATCTGCGCTACCGGGCTCATTACCGGGCTGGAAACGGGGCTCCCGGTCTTGGCAAAACGAAACACGGCAAAAATGGCGAAACGCTGGTCATCAAGGTCCCGCCGGGCACCCTGGTCTACAACGATGAAACCGGGGAACTGCTCGCGGACCTGACCGAAGCCGGGAAACAGCTGTGCCTGCTGCGCGGCGGCCAGGGCGGTCGGGGCAACGCGCGCTTCATGACATCGACCAATCGGGCACCTCGACACACCCAGCCTGGCATCCCGGGTGAAGAACTCGACCTGCGCCTGCAACTGAAACTGCTGGCCGACGTCGGTCTGATCGGTCTGCCCAACGCCGGCAAGTCGACCCTGATTTCGAGTGTGTCTGCCGCCCGGCCCAAGATTGCTGACTACCCGTTTACAACCCTGGTTCCCAATCTCGGAGTGGTTCGTTACGGGGACTTCGATTCCTACGTCATGGCTGACATCCCGGGGCTGATTGCCGGAGCCAGCGAAGGGCATGGTCTGGGGACCCGCTTTTTACGCCATATTGAACGAACCGATCTTTTCCTGCACCTGATTGATCTGTCCGGCATGCAGGAAGGTGACCCGCTGGAAAACTTTGCGGTGATCAACCGGGAACTCGAACAGTACAGCCCTGAGCTCCTGGACCGCCCCATGATGGTGGTATTCACCAAGTTGGACGTCACGGAAGTTCGGGAACAGGTTGCAAGTCTGCGGCCACTCTTCGAAGGCCGGGGTTTCCGCACCTTTGCAATTTCTGCGGTAACCGGCGTTGGGCTCCCCGAACTGGTCCGGGCGACCGGGCAGGAACTGGCTCGCCGACGCAGCCCGGAGGAGCTTGACAGCAGGCCCGGTGAAGGGTAGACTTCCCTAGTTTTTTCAATTATTTCCGTCATAATTATAAAAAAATGCGCACTATCCTTCTGGCACATGTAAAACGCGTTGTGGTCAAAATTGGCAGCGGGGTCATTTCCGATGATAATGGACTCGATCTCGAGAAAATTGCCCGCATCTGCGACGACGTTCACCAACTGCGCCAGCGCGGCTTCGAGGTCGTGCTGGTTTCTTCCGGATCTATTGCCGCCGGCAAGGGAGATCTGGGCATTATCGGCCGGCCACAAACCATCCCCCTCAAGCAGGCAGCAGGAGCGATCGGCCAAAGCCGGCTCATGCGCGCCTTCAAGGACAGTCTCCATCAGTATGGTCGCCAGGCGGCCCAGATTCTACTGACCCGTGATGACCTGGCCAACCGGAGGCGCTACCTGAATGCCCGCAACACCCTGATGACCCTGCTTGAATACAACGTTGTCCCAATCATCAATGAGAATGACACCGTGGTCGTTGATGAACTCCGTTTTGGCGATAACGACAACCTCTCCTCCATGGTCACCAACCTGGTGGAAGCTCAACTGCTCGTTATTCTTTCCGATGTCGACGGCCTTTACGACCGTGACCCTCGCCATCATGCTGATGCAACCCTGATTTCCGAAGTCGAGCGCATTACGCCTGATATTGAACGCATGGCTGGCGACGAAGGCAGCTCATTGGGCACCGGCGGCATGACGACCAAGCTCAAGGCTGCCAAGCGGGCAACCCTCTCCGGCGCCGGCACCGCAATCATCAACGGCAAGAGCCCACACAGCCTGCTGCACCTGTTTGATGGCCATGAACTTGGCACTTACTTCCTGCCGGCCAGGGATCCGATGGCGGCGCGCAAGCACTGGATCGCATTCACCAAGAAGCCGCGCGGCAAATTGTTCCTGGACGACGGTGCCTTCAAGGCTGTCGCCGAGAAAGGCAAGAGTCTGCTGCCATCCGGCATTAGCCGTATCGAGGGAGGCTTCGAACGTGGTGACGCCGTACGCCTGTGCAACCTGGAAGGCCACGAATTTGCCAAGGGAGTAACCAACTACTCATCCTCGGAACTAACGCTGATTCGGGGCAAGAAAACCCGCGATATTGCACCGACCCTGGGCTACAAGTACGGTGACGAAATCGTGCATCGGGACAACTTGGTATTGCAAACATAAAGACAGTGCTGAGTTCCCGCCGTCGCTAAAGCTATGGCGTGGCAGGCTGAGCGATGAGCGATGAGGAACTGATATGAGGGGTCCCGCCTTCGCCTAGGGCACGGCGTGGCAAGCTGGCCGGGCTCACCAACGATAGGGAAGATTTTCATGACCGTAACTGAACAGATGGCTAAAGTGGCGATGGACGCCCGTGCTGCAGCGCAAATCCTGGCAAGCCTTTCTTCAGCGGTCAAAAATGAGTTGCTGCAGCGTATGGCGGAAAGCCTGATCAATTGCAGCGAACAGCTCATAGAAGCAAACGGCCGGGATCTTGCCGCAGCACGCGAAGCCGGGCTCGCTCCTGCCATGGTCGATCGCCTTGTCATCGACCCGGCACGCATTCACGCCATGGCGGACGGCCTGCGCGAAGTGGCCGGATTGCCGGACCCGGTGGGTGAAGTCACCGGCATGCGCCGTCGCCCCAACGGTCTGCTCGTCGGTCGTATGCGCATCCCCCTGGGCGTGATCGGCATCATTTACGAATCCCGCCCCAATGTCACCGCCGACGCTGCCGGGCTCTGCCTGAAAAGTGGCAATGCCGTGATCCTGCGCGGCGGCAAAGAAGCAATCCATTCCAACCTGGCCATCGGCAATGTTCTGAAAAACGAACTGCAGCGCATGGGCCTGCCCGGGAGCGCCCTGCAAGTCATTGAGACCACTGACCGTGAGGCGGTTCTGGAACTGCTCAAACGGGAAGACGAGATCGACCTGATCATCCCGCGCGGGGGAGAAGGACTGATCCGTTTCGTCAGCGAGCATTCCCGCATCCCCGTCATCAAGCACTACAAGGGCGTCTGCCACACTTACGTCGACGCCAGCGCCGACTTCTCCCAAGCTGAGAAAATCTGTCTGAATGCCAAGGTCCAGAGACCCGGTGTCTGCAATGCCATGGAGACGCTCCTGGTTCACAAGGACATTGCAGAAACCTTTATTCCGCATATTGCAGCAGCAATGCGTGCCCAGGGAGTCGAATTGCGCGGCTGCGAAGTCACGCAGGAGTTTGCCCCTGAGGCTGCGGCGGTCACCGAAGAAGACTGGTACGCCGAGTACCTGGAACTGACACTTGCCGTGCGCGTCATTGAGGACCTGGACGAAGCCATCGCCCATATCCGCAAATACGGCTCGCTGCACACCGAGGTTATCGTTACCAGGGACTATGAAAATTCACAGCGGTTTCTGAATGAAGTCAACTCCAGTGTCGTAATGGTTAACGCCTCATCACGTTTTTCGGACGGCAATCAACTCGGCCTTGGTGCTGAAATCGGCATTTCAACCACGAAACTGCACTCATTCGGCCCCATGGGCCTCGAAGACCTGACCACACGCAAGTTCATCATATACGGCGACGGACAGGTCAGAACCTAGTGCTGAGTGCTCGGCGATGAGTGATAAGTGCCTTTATAAATACGCTTGGCAATCAAGAACAAAATTCCAAACCCAGTGATGCAACTACGATGAGTACAATACGGACATTAGAAAAAACGACTCATCGCTCATCGCTCAGCCTACCCCGCCATAGCTTTAGCGACGGCGGGAACTCCGCACTGATTTTATGAAACTCGGCATACTCGGCGGCACCTTCAACCCTATCCACCTGGCGCACCTGCAAATCGCCAGGGAGGTTCTGAAATCCTGCCATCTGGACCGGGTTCTGTTCATCCCGGCCGCAGATCCGCCTCACAAGCCTGTGGCTAATGAGATCCCCTTTGTACATCGACTGGCCATGGTCAACGCCGCCATTGCGGAGGAACCTCATTTCTTCTCCACAGATCTTGAGGCCCGCCGCACAGGCAAAAGTTTTTCTGTGAAGACCCTCGAAATCCTCAAGCAGGAGGATCCGGAGGGTGAACGCTATTTCATCATCGGGCTCGACTCTTACCAGGATATCGCCAGTTGGAAAAACTATGAGCGCCTTTTCGAGCTGGCTCACATCGTGGTCATAACGCGTCCAGGCGTCAACATTGTCGACCCCCTGCAGGCCCTGCCCGTTGCGATGCACAAAAACTTCTGCTATGATATTTCTTTAAAAAAAATGCGCCATAAGTCAGGTAATTGCGTGTTTTTTCTTGAAGAAACCCAACTGGACATTTCTTCGACAAAAATCCGCAGTGAGGTTGCCGCCGGGCAGAGCATCCGCCACTTGGTACCCCCTGCCGTCGCAGAATATATCTCACAACACGCCCTCTACACGAAACCGGGGCAAGGGAGTCTTTAATTTGCAATCGAAGGAAAGGGCACTGTTTTGTGCCTCTCAGATTCTTGACAAAAAGGCCACAAACGTTCGCATCCTGGATGTCCGCAAGCTATCTTCTCTCACAGACTACCTTGTGCTTGCCACCGGCAGTTCCGACCGGCAGGTTCAGGCTGCGGCCGAGGCGGTCCACCAGGCACTGAAAAAACAGCAGGAGACTCTCCCGCTGGGGATTGAAGGAATGCAGGAAGGGCGCTGGGTTCTGATCGATTATGGAGATGTCATGGTTCACGTATTTCATGAACCGGTTCGGCAGTTCTACGACCTGGACGGACTCTGGAGCGACGCGCTGGAGGTCGCCTTGCCTGAAGATAGCGTGCCTGAGGTGCGAGCGAATCAGTGAAACTCCACCTGCTCTGCGTCGGCCGTCTCACGGAAACTTACCTGAGAGATGGCTGCGAAGAATTCTCGAAGCGGCTGAGACACTATCTGCCGCTGACCGTTGAAGAACATAAGGAACACAAGACCGGGAAGAAGCCCGACATTCGCCGCATTGTTGACAGCGAGGGAACCCGGCTGCTGGAACGCATTCCGAATGATGCCTTTGTCATCGTTCTGGACGAACATGGCAAAACTCTCAGTTCCCGGCAATTGGCAAACAAACTTGAACAGCATATGGTTGAGGGCCGCAGTTGCTGGACCCTGATCATCGGTGGACCCTACGGCCTCAGCGCAGGGGTACGACAGAGGGCAGACATGGTCCTGTCACTGTCATCCATGACACTCACACACCAGATGGCCAGGCTGTTGCTCCTGGAACAGCTTTACAGAAGCTGCACCATTATTCGCAACGAACCGTATCATCACTGATGACAAGCTAAAACTATTGTCTGCTAGCATTGTTTTCGTTGTAGAATTGTCAGTGAAACAACGTCATAATACTAGGAGCCTGTCGGGTTTGACGAACCGTAGCGAGGGGAAAACAGTATGACTGGAGACTGTTCTCAGGTAAAAGAACTTCTGCTCAAAGAGCGCCAGGCATTGCTCCGGGAGGTAAACGCTTCATACGAAACCTGCCGTGAACTGGGTCAGGACGGCGTACCGGATATCGGCGACATGTCTTCGGTCACCTATAGCCGTGATGTCCTTTTCAACCTGAGTGAAACTCAAAAGCAGAGAATTAACGACATAGATGCCGCACTGGAGCGTATCGATAAGGGTGAATACGGGACATGCATGGAGTGCGATGAGGAAATTGCGCCGCGACGTATGGAAGTGCGGCCCTTTTCCCGCTACTGTATCGAATGCAAAACGGAAATTGAAAAATCTGGCAAATAAATACGTAACTGTTCAGCAGACCCGATTTTGTGCTCTGGCAAGGCGCGCGCAGCACAGAAGTGCAGCATACACCAGGTATGTTAGTATTTGAGCAGCACAGCAACGCCGCCAGAGTGCAAAAGGCGGGATGTGCTGAATAGTTGAAGCATCCGCATATGTCTTGAGGAGGACTCCCATGACGTTCATGGCCTTTCTGTTGTTATGTATTTTTCTGATCCTGTTCTTTCTCTACTTCTGGGGGATCAACCCGCATCTGGTCACTGTTTACCTGATGTCGGACCAAAGCGTCACCTACCCGGTCTCTTTCGTGGTTATCGCCTGCATCGTGGCTGGCCTTACCTTGGGGATTGTCGCCTATCTCTATTCGACAATCACCTACAGGTGGTCACGCTGGAAGAAGGATCGGACCGAAAAAAAACAGCGGGAGGTCAATGCCATCTATCGTGAGGGTGTCAGCCGCCTGCTTTCTGGCGATCTAAAAAAAGCACGGACCCTTCTGCAGAAGACCCTGGACCGGGATCCTCGAAATATTGAAACCCATATCGCCATGGCCAGTCTGAACAGCCAGGAGGGCAACCAGGCTGAGGGCCTGGCCTTGCTCGACAAGGCGAAGAGTCTGGACAGCAAGAGCCGCGAGGTGATCTTTAAAACCGCAGCCCTGCAGGAAGAAATGGGCAATGATGAAGATGCAATGGCTTCCTACCAGGAACTGATCGCCCTGGAAAAGGACAATCGCAAGGCGCTGCGCAGCCTGCGCGAACTCTACATCAAGCATGAGAACTGGAAAGAAGCACTTGAGGCACAGCGCAAGGTCCTCAAAACCGGTCCCGGAGCCGACCGCATGAGCGAGGAGAAGGAAAAACTTCTCTTCCTTCGCTACGAAATAGCCCGCCAGTCAATCATCGACAACGATATAGACAGTGCCAAATCGGAGTTGAAGGATGTTATTCGCCAGATGCCGGACTTCACCCCGGCCCGGGTGACTCTGGGAGATGCCTACGTGGCGCAGGGCCACGACAAAGACGCCGCCAAAACCTGGCAGGAAGGCTACCTCAAACTTGGCAAAAGCGTTTTCCTTGACCGCCTCGAAGACTACTATATCGAGCGGGAAGACCCTTCTTCGCTGCTGAAATTCTTCCGTGAAACCGTCCTTGAACGCGGCGAAGACCTGATCTTCCGTCTTTTCTACGGAAAGCTCTGCCTGCGCCTTGAAATGGTTGACGAAGCCCTCGAACAGCTGCAGGCCATCGAGAGTTCAGGCCTGGAAACACCACAGGTGCACCTGCTGCTGGCTGAGGCCCACCGCAGGAGGAACCGTCCCGAAGAAGCGATCAGCGAATACCAGAAAGCCCTCGGTGTCACCAACCGCCTGCGGCTCAGCTACGTCTGTGAATCCTGTCTGACCAAGGCTCCTGAATGGAGCAGCCGCTGCCCATCCTGCGGTGCATGGGGGACTATCGCCCTGGTAGACCGGAAGGCCATCCTGGCAGCCAAACCCCTTGAGATCAACCAGATGGTGGTTCACCACGGCGAATAATAGATGAACACACTCCGGAAACGACCGGTCGCCCTTGTCATCCTGGATGGCTGGGGCATCAACCCGAGTTGCAGCAACAACGCCGCCTGCCTGGCCAAAACGCCACGCCTCGACCAGCTGGCAGAGACATGTCCGACCACGACCCTGAATACCTCGGGGCTGAGTGTGGGCCTTCCTGAAGGCCAGATGGGCAACTCCGAGGTTGGTCATCTCAACCTTGGGGCTGGACGTATTGTCTACCAGGGACTGACCCGCATCAGCCAGGCCATTTCCAACGGCGACTTCTTCGAAAACCCGGTCTTTATTGACGCATTGACCAGGGTTCGTCAAACTGGCGGGAAACTCCACCTGATGGGACTCCTCTCCGACGGCGGCGTCCATTCGCATCAAACCCACCTCTATGCCCTCATTGCTCTGGCACGCCGTTGCGGCATCAGTGATATCTGCATCCATGCCTTCATGGATGGCCGGGACACTCCGCCGCAAAGCGGTGCTGGTTACCTCGCCCAACTGGAAGAAGAACTGACGCGCCTGGGAGCGGGACGGGTAGCAACGGTCATGGGCCGCTACTACGCCATGGACAGGGACAACCGCTGGGACCGGGTGGAACAGGCCTGGCAAGCCATGGTCCTCGGACAGGGTGTCAGTGCACCCTCAAGCGCAGAAGCAATCCAGTCGGCCTATGCCGCTGGTCAGACCGACGAATTCATTGAGCCAAGGGTCCTCGACGAAAAAGGAGTGTCGTTCGAGGGGATCACCGACGGCGACGGCATCATCTTTTTCAACTTCAGAGCGGATCGAGCACGCGAAATTACGCGATGTTTCACCCTGCCCGATTTCAATGGATTTGACCGACCGCAGGTTCCCGATCTTGCAGCATTCGTCTGCATGACCGAATATGACGAAACCTTCACCCTGCCGATTGCCTATCCGCCTGAAACCCATCCCGATATCCTGGGGGAAGTGGTTGCACGAGCAGGGTTAAAGCAGCTTCGTATTGCAGAAACGGAAAAATATGCTCATGTCACCTTCTTTTTCAATGGAGGTGTGGAGAAACCCTTTGCCAACGAAGACCGAGTTCTGATCCCTTCCCCCAGGGATGTGGCGACCTACGACCTGAAACCGGCCATGAGTGCTCCTGAAGTTGCCGATGAGGCGGTCCGTCGCATCCGGAGTGGTGAATACGATCTGATCATCCTCAACTTCGCCAACCCCGACATGGTTGGCCATACCGGTATCCTTTCCGCCGCCATCACCGCCATGGAAACCGTTGACGCCTGTGTCGGAAAAGTCGTGGATGCCTTGATTGACGTGGACGGATGTGCGCTGATTACCGCTGACCACGGCAACTGTGAGCAGATGGTTGACGGCAACGGGTCGCCGCACACGGCTCATACGACGAACCAGGTCCCGCTGATACTCGTTAATCCGCAAGACGACACCAGGAAACTGCGGTCCGGCATCCTGGCAGATATTGCTCCGACGCTTCTGAAACTGCTGAAACTGCCTATCCCGAAGAAGATGACTGGCAACAGCCTTCTGCAATAGGCTCCGTACACTGATCACATTTTGGTAACCTTGTCGGGCGGAATTTTTGCTTAACCATCTCAAGATTTTTTTGAGAGTGCATCAAGATTGACCTTTGGGAGGGGGGCAATGATTCTTGCAGGATATCTTCAACAGGAACTATCGCGCTGCGTTGACCTGTTCTTGCCTGCCGCTTGTCCCTGGTGCAACAGTTTACTGCCGGCGGGGAAAGGGCATAAAGACCTCTGCCAGCCTTGCCTGAACGGGATTTGGCCACTGGACCCTTCCTGCTGTCCCCGCTGTATGCAATCTCATGCAACACTTTCCACGTCAGGCCATCACTGTGAAGCCTGCCTGCGCAAGCCGCCCCCTTTCGACAAAGTCCACGTGGTCGGCAAGCATGCAGGAAAACTCAAAGAAGCAATTCACAGGTTCAAGTACAGGGACAACCCGGCCCTGAATGCCTGCATGGGGCAACTCATGACCAGCCGGCTGGACACTGCTCTCGATGATTTCCAGCCAGAGATGGTCATCCCGGTTCCGTCACATCCTCAACGTTTGAGAAAACGTGGCTACAACCAGGCGTTGGAACTGGCCCGGCCTGTCGCGAAACATCTCCAGATCCCGCTGGCAGTCAACCTGCTCAGTCGGGCAAAGTCAACAATCGCCCAGCAGAGCCTGAACGCCGCGCAAAGACAAAGCAACCTCCACGGCGCCTTCACACTGTCAGGCAAGGTCAACGGCAAGAAAATTCTCTTGGTCGATGATGTCATGACAACCACAGCAACGGCACGCGAGTGCTGTCACATCCTGCGCGATGGCGGAGCCAAAGAAATACACGTTGCGGTCCTGGGGCGAGCGTGAACAGCACAACAGAGAGCCGGCACATAAGGATTAACCCTTGGAGATATAAGATAAATCTGGTAATTTGGTTCTGTTGTCTTTTTTCTGCCCATGATTCCATGAACAACCGATGCATCCAGGGATACAAGAGTTGCCTATGCCGAACAGACCCCCTCTGATAGAACATCTGCAACTTGAGCAGGCGCTCAACACCATTCCCAGCGGCCTTTTCCTGGTCGACATGGATCTGACCATCCTTTACTGGAATCCGGCAGCGGAGCGCATTACTGGGTATTCGGCTAAAGAGGCTATCGGCAAGCATTGTTCATTTCTGGAGGGTATTCCCTGCGGCCGCCGCTGCGGCCTGCTCGATCCGGACACGCCTAAACCGATCATTGGCGTCGCCTGTTCCCTGGTAACCAAATCGGGAGACAGGATCGCTATCCTCAAGAACGTCGAGATGCTTTTTGACGATGAGGGTCAGGCCATCGGGGGGATCGAATCCTTCCATGACATCACCCGCCAGCGTCAACTTGAAAGAACCCTGCGCAATGAAGCCTTTATCCTTGAAAAGCGGATCAAGGAACGCACCGCCGAACTGGAGAAAAGTGAGACACGTTTCCGTTCGATGCTCGACAACATGGACGATTTTGCCTATATCGCCACCGATGACTTCCGACTGACCTTCATGAACAGGGCGATGATGGAACTATTCGGCGACAGGGTCGGGGAGCATTGCCATGCTGCCCTGCACGACCTGAAAACCCCTTGTTCGGACTGCCCGATGCACAAGGTCCTCAACCATAGAACCTTTCGCGAAGAAAGGGCCTTTGGCCGACGCAGCCGCACCTACGAAATCATCCATTCCCGCCTGCCGAGTGAGACAGGACATCCTAAGAAACTGGCCATCTGTCGCGACATTACCGCACGAAAGCAGGCGGAAGAAGAATTGACTGAAGCAAATCTTGAACTGGACGCTTTTGCCAACTCCATCTCTCATGACCTGCGCAGCATCCTGGCCCCAGTTGTCACCTATATGGATTTTCTGCGCCTGCAGTACGGCGATGTCCTCGACCCTGAAGTTCACAAGGTACTGGGTGAAGTCGAGCGCCAGAGCGAACGGGCGATTGCCCTGCTGGACGACCTGCTGGACCTGGCCCAGGTAGGCCGCATCGAGGCCTCCGAACAGCCCACCGACGTTGAGAAAGTCATTGCCGAAATAACCAGGGAACATACCTATGAATCCGGCCAGTTCGACCTCAA
>DAOVNV010000165.1 GCA_030630015.1 Desulfuromonadales bacterium
CCTTACCTGCGGTCTCAGCCGAACCGACAGGCTTTATTATCGTCTTGGCGATCGCCTTCAGCTTTTCGACATCCGTGTGACAGTTAACACACTGAGAGGCCAAAGCCGATGTGACGGCCAGCAACAAGACTGCCACCAATAGCAGACTTATCTTCGTTCGGCTGTGCATACATAACTCCTTTCTCCACTGAGGTCGGCCGCTACATAACCGTTACGACCAAGCGGTAAAACAAGATTGTCTCCAGCACGTGGGACAGTCGCTAATTAGATCTTAATCGCATCCAAGCTATTCTCAACCCGCAGATCACAGATTTCTGGCAAGGGCGCTTTAACACCTGAGCCATACGCAACTCCGCGGCCCGCAGGATAACTCCAGTAAACGTCAGACCCGCGATCATATAATCCTCAACTCGGGATACAGTAGGGTCTGTAAGACTGCAAGTTCAACCTCCCTCTTCAACTGCTCAATCTTTTCTTTAAGTTCAGGCTCGTTGTAGCAGCGCCGGTCAAGCTACTTGACTGCTGAACTCAGCGTTGAAGCAGCCCGCCCCAACCTCACTGCCAATTCATTTAACGTTGCATCACTCAATTCCAGAACACCCCAAACAACCAAAGCCCGAGCTTTTGACGGCAATCGCTTCTGACTAGCGGCGTTCAAATCAACTTCCTGAAGATCAACGCGCAGAGATAATGGTTGCGGAGTTTACGTGCCATGGGACAATTACAGCATCAAATTATCAACTTGCGGTCTTGCATGTTTGACCCCTCTATGTTGCAGAGGGCGAAGTTCGGCCGTTTTTCCCTTGGGAACATGACGTACGATGATAATTCTGACCGACATATGAAATCCTCCATTGGGTGGTTTCAGCTGCGGGAAGGCTGGCGTTCTATGTAGCTACTTGGTATAAAATACCCTTTATTGGTGGAAAGCAAGAAGAAAAGTAAATTGTCATTAAAAAAACTATGTTTTACTAAGTATCTGATAATTATAGAATTTTTGTTCTTTTGTATAGAAAACTGTTCTATTTGTTCAGTGGGTGTGACGGTGATTATTCTTCGCAGGAGAAGGACTGGAGGGCGGGAGTGTCTCAGTCCTCAAGGGAAGTACGGTAGGGTCTGGCCTGCAAGACTGCACAACGCGCCGGGATAATGGATGCGTGGTTTACGTGTCATGCAAAAAATCTGAGCACAAACCTAAGGGAGGGCAAGCGTCGGGACGCTGTTGCTTTATTGCTTTAACGGGCTATTGAAAATGACCAATAAATTGCTCCACCCCTTATTCTGGGAAATGGAAAAGGGGAAATGCAGCTTTCCCATAGGCCCCGACTTATTCTGCCATTGTCTGCCATTGGTCTGCTGCCATTGCTGCCATTGGGGTCGGCCATTGCTGCCATGGACTCCATGGACTAGAGTCTCAGGCCCCTGGGTGTTGAGCATTATTCTGGTATATTCTATCAGAGGCGAAAGGAGGTTGTCATGAAACGAACCATCCGCGCAGGAGCAGTGATCGTCGCGACGCTGCTGGCATCGAAAGCCGTCGCTCTACAGGTCGGCGATGTGGCTCCTGACTTTGTTGCGCCCTCGACCGAGGGAGAGATTGAACTCAGCCTGGTCGTTGAGAAAGGGCCGGTTGTCCTGGCCCTGTACTATGCTGATTTCACCTCCGGCTGAACTAGCGAAATGCAGGCTTTTCAAGACGACCTCGCGCGTTTTGAAAAGCTCAACGCTCAGGTTCTGGGCGTCAGTTCCGATACACTGGAGACCCATCGCGATTTTGTCAAGAAACTCGGCTTGAGCTTTCCGCTGATTGCCGATGACGGTGTAATCCGAAAGCTGTATGGTGGCGGCCGCATCACCTACCTCATCGACCAGGCCGGTATCATCCGTTTCCTCTATAAGGGGATGCCGGATAACGACACGCTGCTCCGTAAGATCAACAACTTGCAATCTCATTGATCCAGTTTTAAAATCTGGGGGGGAATTCGAACAGACACGGGGTCAGACTGGGCACTAGCGCAAGGGATCGAAGAGGGACTCCAGGCCGTTGACCTTGATTTCATAGATCTCCCTCAGCATCTTGCCGAGCTTGCCCTCGGGGAACCCCTTCTGGGCGAACCAGACGACATAGGGTTCGGGCAGGTCGATCAATCGCAGTCCCTCGTACTTGCCGAAGGGCATGCGCATCTCGGCCAGTTCGAGGAGGGCCTTGTGGTCGAATGAGCGGGAGGTTTCCATCGAATCGCCCGGTCCTTTATCCTTTTTGTCGCTGATAAGTCAAATGTCAAACTGGGGGAGGTTCAAAGTGTTCCCCACAGGCCATGTAAACTGGGGAGCGCTCGCAGGTGCTGTTGGACCAGAACGGCAGACGCGGACAGGGCGAAACCAGGTTGATAATTTGGCGAAACAGGATCGTTTCTAGCGAGGGGATCAGGAATTGGCACCGACTGCGGCCAGACCGCCATCCTTTAGACAAGAACAGTGCGATGGCCGCGGCGCTTTACGTTGATCCTTCTCGACCTGGACATCAAAGTCTACCACCACTGGCAGGTGATCTGAAAACGGCACCAGCGGCACTTGGAAATCCCGCACTTTGATCTCTTTGCTGTGGAGGACAAAATCGAGATGTCGGTGCGGATTATTGCTCGGAAAGGTTGGCAGACCCTCGGTATTGGCATTCTGCAGCCCTGAAGCCGCCAGAAACAGGTCGATTTCGCGCTCGCCCCAGAGCATGTTGAAATCCCCAGCGACCACACAGGGCCTCCTGGTTTTCTTCACCAGGTCATACAGGGCATTCAGCTGATGATGCCGCGCCCGTGCGCCCAGAGCCAGATGCACCAGGTAAACCACCACGTGTTCAAGCTCCAGTTTGATCACCAGACGTTTCATGCCGTGCTCAAAAAAATGAAAGGTCTCGTTGCGGATTCGATCCCGCGCCAGAAACGCATTCCCCTGCTTTTTTAACACCGGAACATGCCGCCAGAACGATCTTTGCCCATACTTGATCGAATGCGCGTGATAGTGCCCCAGCGATTCTGCCAGCAGCTCAATCTGGTTTTCTCCGCCGGTGCGATACGAGCCGTGATCCACTTCGATCAGGCCGATCAGATCCGGCTCCAGTTCACGCAGAAACGCCGTAATCCGCTTCAGATTCTTGCGTGAAGAGCGTACATAATTATGCATCTTCGGGCCGGTCGCATAGCGTATGTTGTAGAGCAAAAACCTCATCGAACCTCCTTAATAATTAAAGCACTACCACGCAATAATACAAGGGGCGGTTGCTGAAATTGAATCAGGAAGGGGGCTTCATCTCCTGTAGCTTGCTGCGGGGTCGTTCATTGGGGAGGCTCAGAAATGGGCATCGGGCATCGGGGATACTCAAAAGGGACACTCTAATTTGAGTGTCCCGTATTAAACAGGCTATTTATTTCCCGCAGCACTTCTTGTACTTGAGGCCGCTACCGCAACTGCAGGGATCGTTGCGGCCGATCTTGTTCACGGTCAGCGGCTTCGACTTGACCATGATTCCCTCGGTGAACAGCCAGCGCCGCCCCTTGCGTTTGAACTGGCCGCGCTCGTGATGGTTGCGCAGACCTTCCTTATCACGGAAGCGGACGATAAATTCTACTTCGCCCTGCTCATCCTTAGGTCCCCCTTGAGTGGTCTCAAGGATCTTGAGGCCATGCCACTCGGAATTCTTGGCCCAGGCCCGAGTCCCCTCGTGATCGTAACCCTCGCGATGCTTGGGGTGGGTGCTGTCGTAGAGAAAATCGATCTCGACCTTCACATGGGCTGTATAGCGCGCCCGCATCAGTTGTTCCGCCGTTTTGGCTGACTTCTTCCCGGCGATGATCGGCTCGCAACAGGCGGCATAGTCAATGCCGCTTCCGCATGGACAGCTATTCATAGTTCTTTCTCCTTCTCGGTCTGCAGATCGGCTTCAAAAGTCTGCCGAAGTTTATTCTCTGTATCCTGGGTGTCAAGACAGCCGACTCAACGGCGCTTCTTCTTTTGGGGTTCGGACAAGTTGTCAGCAGCGTTAAACTCAGGTTCATAGCCGACAATGAAACTAGTGCTGGTCTTGTTTCGCATGCTCAGGAAATGTGTATTGTTTTTATCAAAAGGGCAGATGGGTAAACTGCAGGGTTCAAAGCCAAATTTTTTGTAATAGGCGGGTTCACCCAGGACAAACAGGGGCTGGCTTTTGATCGGTTCCTGTCTTAAGGCATATCTGAGCAGTTCCGAGCCCACTCCCTGTTTTTGAAATTCGGGTGTCACGGCCATGGGTGCCAAGTGCAATCCGCAGATGTCGTCAGCATTATAGGCATTGGAAAAGGCGATGTAGGCGATGACCTTGTTGGTGTGGATACAGACCCACTCATGAACGGGTTTGTTGTTTTCGTGGAATTTCTGGACCAGTTTGGCTTCGTATTCACTACCTGGGAAGGCGCGGCGCAAAAGTGCGTAGACCTTGGGGTGAGTTTCTTTGGTTACTTTGCGTATTTTCATAATGAGTTCCTGAAAGTTTCCAGACGAAAACGGGATTTAACACAACCGCAGCTGACCATCCTCATCAGCATCAAATTCCGAATCCTCCCTGACTGGAACCGGCGCCTGTTCGACCGGTGCTACAGGCAAAGAGCTTATCTCCTCTTCTTGAGGTGTTTCCTCAGGCCGATTAGCCGCAATGGCCGCCCGCACCCCCTCATCTGCAGCCCGCTTTGCCAGCTTGTCGCACCGCTCATTGAAGGGATGCCCTGCATGGCCGCGCACCCATTCCCAAGTGATCTCATGTTTGCCGGACAGAGCAGCAAGCTGCTTCCAGAGGTCCTGATTCGCAAGAGCTTCCGGGGTATCCAGTCGATCGTCGCGGATCCAGCCATGAATCCACTTGCTCATCCCCTGCACAAGGTACTGGGAGTCGCTGAACACGCGCACCGTACTTGAGTTATGCAGGGCTTCCAGCCCCTTGATCGCTGCCAGAAGTTCCATGCGCTGAGAGGTGGAGGCGGGCTCAAAACCGCTCAACTCCTTTTCGTGCTC
Organism: Desulfuromonadales bacterium; assembly: GCA_030630015.1. Classification (GTDB taxonomy): domain Bacteria; phylum Desulfobacterota; class Desulfuromonadia; order Desulfuromonadales; family BM103; genus JAQYVZ01. The sequence continues at coordinate 5,041 of DAOVNV010000165.1, forward strand.
CCCATAGCGCAGCAGAACTCCATATCCCCCATGCCCCGAGTCTCCGCCCGAGCCATCGCTGTAGAGTTCGACCACGCCCGGAGTCGGCGGGGTGAAGGCGACCTCCAAAGCCTCAAATTCCAGTTCACGCAACAGGGGCATCAATTCCGAGAGATTCGGCGTCTGTCTCTGCAGGCTTGCAAGGGAAACCTCCAGGGCAACATCATATCTGACGGTTGCCAGTCTTTTCGAGAGCCGGGCCTGGTCTGCATGGGCCTGTAAATTTTCTTTGCGCTTCTTGCCATTAACCAGATTTTTCCACTTGAGGACGTCTTCCAGGGAACCGAACCGCCGGACCAGTTCGGCAGCGGTTTTCTCGCCAATCCCGGGAACTCCCGGGATATTATCTGAGGTGTCGCCGGCCAGTCCCAGGACATCCGGCACCAGCTCCGGGGGGACACCGA
>DAOVNV010000247.1 GCA_030630015.1 Desulfuromonadales bacterium
CTCCACCCGGCATAGGGCCTGTCGTCAGTGATGAGGTCCGAACGATTGATATCTCCAGGAGTGTACATGCTCTGACCGAAGGAGAATTCCGCTTTGTGACTGAATTCATGTCCGGAATCCCGGATGAACGGGACCCGGTGAATCCATTCCAGGACTTTCCTTGGCAGTCGGGCGGTCCTGGCGTGCGGTGACAAGTCGGGAGAGATCAGCGAATATTTGACGCCGTTGGTGTAGTTGCTGTCGGTGCCGTTGAACAGGTCATTTTCGAAATAGAGGGAATGGGTCCAGGGATTGTCTTGGGCGGCCGAGGCGGATAGGGCAGGGGTCAGCAGCCCCACTATGAGCAGCCATGTATAAAGCAGTCGTTTGCGGTTTTGTTTGTTCATGGCTGGTTGTTGGCGGCGTCTGGAGAAGACGCCGCCCTAGTGAATTATCAGAATGTCCTGAACAGAAATTGCATGATTTTCTGCATGCGCGGATTTTCCATCTTTTTCATCATCCAGATTTCGGATACTCGTTTGTTCAGCAGGGCCACTGTCGGAAAGGAGTGCTGCATCAACATGATATCATGCAGCCTGATTTTTTTGTGCATGGCCAGAATGTATTCATGGATGATTTCGCTGGCGGCTTCGCCGACGGCCGTCACACCGTAGATCTTGCCGAACGGGCTGACCAGCACCTTGACAAAGCCGGTGGTTTTGCCGTCGGTGATGGTCCTGCCGTAATCGGCATAGTTGGCCTTGACCGCTTCGTACTTGATGTTCTGCTTTTTCAGCTCCTCCTCGGTTTTGCCGACCTGGGCGAGTTCGGGGTCGGTGAACACTGACCAGGGGACGAGATACTGGTTGAATTTGAACTTGAGCGGACGCAGGAACGGCATGACCGAGCCCATCAGGGCCAGCATCCCCTGGTGCATGGCCGCGTGACTGAACAGAGCCTTGCCGTTGCAGTCGCCGACCGCCCAGATGTTCGGGACATTGGTCCTGCCGTAATCGTCGCTGATGATGCCGCCGCGCTCATATTTGATGCCTGCCTTGTCCAGACCGAGCCCTTCCAGGGACGGTTTCCTGCCGGCAGCCACCAGCAGTTTATCGGTTGTGAATTCGCCCTTGTCCGTGGTGATGGTGATCTTGTCGCCAACTTTTTTGATCTGCTGAATTGTAGCCGAGTTGTGCACTTCCACCCCGCATCGGACGATCTGCCCTTCCAGAACTGCCGCGGCTTCTGCGTCTGCCTGGGGCATAAGATGCGCATCCATGTGTGCCATCACGACCTGCGTCCCCAATCGGGCAAAGGCCTGGGCCATCTCGCAGCCGATGGCGCCGCCGCCGAGCACGAACATTGATTCCGGTATTTCATCCAGCAGGAATAGGTTTTCATTGGTAAGATAGTCAACATCCTCGATGCCCGGAATCGGTGGAATGAAAGCCTTGGTCCCGGTCGCAATATAGATGCGTTTTGCCGTATAGCTTTTGCCGCCGACTGCTACCGTTTTTGCATCAACGAATGAGGCTCCACCCTTGTCGATGATGATTTCGACCTTCGCGAACATATTGGCGGTCTTTTCTTCGTTGATATACTTCAGATGGTCCTGGACACGCTCGAAGGGTTTTATTGGCAGGGGAATGTCGATTTTTTCCAGGGCGTATTTTTCAAGCTCGGCAATAGTGCGCCGCACTGAGGCAATCTTTAAAAGCGCTTTGCTGGGAATGCAGCCGGTGTTCAGGCATTCGCCGCCAAGCTTGTCCTTTTCAATTGCCAGGACATTGAGTCCCATTGCAGTACCCATCGCCGACAGCGCCATTCCTCCCGGACCTAGTCCAATCACCAGCATGTCATATTTTTTTTGCATGGTTTTGCTCTCCCTTTCGGTTTTGTCCTTTACTGGACCTGTCGATTACTCACAAATCCAAGTCTTAAGTCTAGCATCTTTACGGGTTTTTTTATGGTACATTATCAAGTGTCAGACTTGTATATATTTATATAAATTTTTGAATGTATAGCATTTATCGCTGCCTAATGAAACAGAAAAAGTAGCCTGAGTTGCTCGTTTATCAGTGTTGAAATTGTCGTGAATATGGACTGGTCAGCCGATTTCGCAGCAGTTTCTTGTGAAGTCCGACAGACTCCCAGGGAGGCTTCTATGGCTGTTACACTCGCTTTCGATGTCTATGGAACACTGATCGACACGCACGGCGTGGTCCTTGAACTGGAAAAACTGGTCGGCGACAGGGCCCCGGATTTTTCACGTTGCTGGCGGGAGAAGCAACTTGAGTATTCGTTTCGCCGGGGACTGATGCAGAACTACCAGAGCTTTGCGGTCTGTACGAAAGATGCACTCGATTATACCTGCGAATTTTTCCGGGCGGACATTTCTCCGGCACAGAAAGATCATTTGCTGGAGGCCTACCGGGTGCTGCCCGCCTTTGACGATGTCGAAGAGGGGTTGCAGCGTGCCAAGAAGTCAGGCTTCAGAATGTTCGCTTTCTCGAATGGCAGTCCAGAGGCCGTGACTATGCTGCTGGTCGCAGCGGGCATCCGGGATCTGTTTGATGGTGTGGTCAGTGTCGATGAAATCAAGTCGTTTAAGCCGAATCCGGCGGTTTACAGCCATTTCCTGAGGCGTTCGGGGTCCACGGGAAGCGAGGCCTGGATGATTTCCAGTAACCCGTTTGACGTGATCGGTGCGGTCTCTGCCGGCATGCGAGCTGCCTGGGTCCGGCGCTCGCCTGCTATGGTTTATGACCCTTGGGGTATCGATCCCACCTTGACCGTTGCCGGGCTTGATGAACTGGCGGATCAGGTTTCTGCTTACAGGGGCGTTTCGGACTCGTAATTGCCTGTAGCAGAAATATTCTGACAGTTACCATTACGCGGTTATGAAAACCCTTGCACTCGATATGCTGTTTTTTTCGGGTCTTCGGAATCTAGTGTTGAAAATGCTTAAAAGCACGCCCTTATGTCACTATTGGGTCGGGGATCGTGGACACTCATACGAGGCTGTCCTCAGGAAGTGTCCCGAAATCCACTCCCTGCCTGGCAGAGCATTCAATATGTGCTTTGAGCCGATACAAATACCAAGATCAATGGACAAGA
>DAOVNV010000112.1 GCA_030630015.1 Desulfuromonadales bacterium
TGCTGCTCGCCAAATCAATCCATGTCTGGCTGGGTCAACTCAGCCGAAGTTATGGCTGCCGGATCAACACCCTCGACCAGATCCCCGACGACGCTCTGGACCGCCTCGCAGGATGGGGTTTCAACGCCCTCTGGCTGATCGGCATCTGGGAACGCTCCGGGGCCTCTCGAAAAATCAAGCAGATGCACGGCAACCCTGAGGCGGAAGCCTCCGCCTATGCCCTGTACAGCTATCGAGTCGCTGCAGACCTGGGAGGCGAGCCAGCCTTGGACAACTTGGAGGCACGCTGCGCCAGCCGCGGCATCAGACTGGCTTGCGATGTCGTGCCGAATCACACCGGCATCGATTCGGAATGGATTCAGCAGCATCCTGACTGGTTTGTACAGTGCGACACTCCACCCTACCCTGCCTACAGTTTCAAGGGAACGGACCTGTGTGACAATCCCGGCATCAGCATACACATCGAAGAAGGTTACTGGGATCACAGTGACGCCGCCGTGGTTTTCGAGCACTTCGATCATCATTCAGGAAGACACCGCTATATCTACCACGGCAACGACGGCACCCATATGCCGTGGAACGATACCGCCCAACTGAACTTCCTGCTGCCGGAAGTGCGCCAGGCGATGAGCGACCTGATCCTCGAGACTGCCAAGCGTTTCCGATTGATCCGCTTCGATGCTGCGATGACCCTGGCCCGCAAACACTTCCGACGTCTCTGGTTCCCGCCGCCTGGCGGCAGCGCCGGCGTCTCATCGAGGTCGGCTTTTTGGATGGAGGATGCTGATTTTGACAAGGCCTTTCCCCGCGAATCCTGGCGGGACGTCGTCGATCGGGTCAACCGTGAGGCCCCGAACACCCTGCTGATTGCCGAGGCCTTTTGGCTGATGGAAAGCTATTTCGTGCGCAACCTCGGCATGCACCGCGTCTATAACAGCGCTTTCATGAATCTGCTGAAACGGGAAGAGAACGCCAAGTACCGGCGGATCCTCAAGGATGTCCTTGCCTACAACCCAGGAATATTGAAACGTTACGTCAATTTCATGAACAATCCTGATGAAGCGACTGCAGTTGAACAGTTCGACAAAGGAGACAAATATTTCGGAACGGCTGTTTTGCTAGCAACCCTGCCAGGCCTGCCGATGTTCGGCCACGGCCAGATTGAGGGCTTTCGTGAAAAGTACGGCATGGAGTTTCGGCGCGCCTACTGGAATGAAGAACCGGATACGGGCTTTATCACTCACCATGAAGCCCAGATATTCCCCCTCTTGCGTCGGCGATACCTGTTTTCCGACGTTGCCCAGTTCGCCCTGTACGATTTTGAGGCAAGCGATGGCGTTGATGAGAATGTCTTCGCTTTCAGCAATGGCACCGACAGCGAACGTTGCCTGGTGGTGTACAACAACAGCCCCTCACCAACTCGTGGGAAGCTTTGCACCTCCGTTCCCAAAGCGCCCCCGGATAGCGAGGGGCAAGCGATGCCGGGCAAACCTTTAATCGAAGAGCTCGGGCTGACAGCTTCAAACGCAGCCTTCTGCAGCTTCCGCAACCATCGTGACAACCGGGAATCCCTGCGCTCACTCGCGGAAATGTACGAAGGCCTTGAAATCACGCTCGGACCATACCAGTACGATGTCTACTACGACTTCCGCATCCTGGACGATGCTTCTGGAGCCTGGAGAAAGCTGTGTGACCACCTGGGAGGACAGCCCGTTGCAAGTCTTGATGAAGCCATACTGGGTTTCCGCCACTATGAACTCTGGGCAGCGACACAGCACCTGTTCTCTCCCGACCGGCTTCAGACTCTGGCAGAGAACCTGACCAGTTTCCCCCTGAGCGATGCGGTGCTCACAATTCTCGATACCATGAATGCGGATCTCGATAAGCTTGCGAAACAGCTGGCAGCCACCCTCGGCCGGTCTGAACCGAAGCGAAGTGGATCCGCTCTTCGCATCCGTTTTGGAAAGCTGGCCAGACAACTCGAAAAGGGGAAAAGCCAGGCTGCAACCTCGTCTGGACTGGAAGCCCTCTGGAACAGCAGCCTGCACAGGGGCCTGGTTTACCCTCTATTCTGCTGGCAAGTCTGTGATGAGCTCATTGCCCGGGTCTACACTGATCACGATCCAGTCCAGCTGATAACTGATTTCAAGCGTTTCGGTCTTACCATGGCCTGGCGGGAAACCCTCCCTGCCGCCCAGCGGCAGCGCGATCCAGCACTGGTCGAACTGCTCCTGCTCACTGCAAAGAGTTGCCCTCACCCGGCCGAGAGCCGGCCCGCTTTCGAAGCCCTGTTCACCAGGCCGGAAATGCACGGGCTGCTCGGTATCAACCAGCATGAGGGCGAAACCTGGTTCGATCAGGATCGCATGGAGGATCTGTGCTGCGCCCTTGTGTTGCAGCGGCTCTGCCTGCCGACTGGATCCGACATCGTGTTGGCAAAAGATATTGAACGCTACAAATGTCGCATCGAACATGCCGCGGCAAGTGGGTACCGACTGGATAAATTCCTGAATTTAACCTAGAATGTGCTTGCTGAATTGGCATGGATTCCCACGATACGGGGAGAGCCTTCTCCAATGAAAATGAATGAAAAGCCCCTGAAAATACTCATGGTCGCTTCCGAGGCGACGCCCTTTGCCAAAACAGGTGGACTTGCCGATGTGGTGGGCTCACTGCCCCCGGCCCTGCGCGCACTGGATCACGACATCCGTCTGGTCATACCCTGGTACCGATGCGTACGCAAGTCAGCCGGCCCCTTGCGCAAAAGCCGCGCAACCATTCTGGTGCCGATGGGGGGACGGATCTGGTCGGTTGCCTGGCGGCACGGCCAACTGGACGGTGTTCCTGTCTACTTTATCGATGTCCCGGAATTCTACGACCGGGCCGGGCTTTACGGTGAACAGGGCCAGGACTACCCCGACAACGACGCCCGTTTCGGCCTGCTCTGCCGAGCAGCTCTCGAACTGGCCCGCAAGCTCGAGTTTGCGCCGGACATTGTTCACGCTCACGACTGGCAGGCCAGCCTGATTCCGGTTTACCTTCGTCAACAGCTCTGGCGTGACCCGCACTTTCTGAATACAGGCAGTCTTTTCTCCATCCACAATCTTGGCTACCAGGGACTTTTCTCGACAGATACACTGGTCGAACTTGGTCTGGATTCAAGCCTTTTTTCTGCCGACCAGCTCGAGTATTACGGCCAGGTTTCCCTGCTCAAGGGGGGAATCCGCTTTGCCGACCGGATCAATACCGTTTCACCAACCTACTGCCGTGAGATACAGACACCCGAACTGGGCATGGGACTGGACGGTCTGCTGCGCTCCAGGACAAACCAACTGCACGGCGTGCTGAATGGCCTGGACGGCATTATCTGGAACCCGGCCACCGACCAAGCCTTGCCGAAAACCTATTTGGCCAGCAACCTTGACGGCAAAGCTTTCTGTAAGGCCGCCCTGCAGGAGGAACTTGGTCTGCAACCGGCCGCGGATATCCCGATGGCCGCTATGGTCACGCGGCTTGACCAGCAAAAGGGCATAGACCTGCTCGTTGATCACTGGGACGAGATCCTGACCAGAAAAATCCAGGTTGTCATCCTCGGGTCCGGGACACCCCGCTATGAGCGGCAACTCGCTGAGCTGGCCAGCCGCTATCCGGGCCGGGTTGCCGTGTTGCAAACATTCAATGACCCGCTCGCCCGACGAATTTATGCCGGCAGCGACCTTTTCCTCATGCCCAGTCGTTATGAACCCTGCGGCCTCGGCCAGTTGATCGCGCTGCGTTATGGTTCGGTTCCCCTCGTCCGTTCGACCGGCGGGCTGGCAGACACAATTGTCGACCCCAGAACAAGTCTTGATAGGGCGAACGGTTTCGTTTTCCAAGATTATTCCGGACCTGGCCTGCTCGAAGGACTGGACCGTACCCTTTCAGCCTACTCCCGGAAACGGGACTGGAAAAAGATGATCGTTCGCGGCATGACGCAGGATTTTTCCTGGGAACGTGCTGCCAACGCCTACGTGGAGCTTTATCGGAGGATTCAAAGTGACCGATCAGGATAAGGACGCCCGGAGCGAACAGGGTGAGACCCTGACTGGGCAGGAACCGTTCGACGAGTTTGCTGAACTCGAGCGGCGCATACGATGGCGGCTGCGCAGCAATCAGCGTTTTCTCGAGCGATTTATGGACGAGGCTTTCGACGACGATGAAGACTTGCCCGAAGAGGAGGATGACTCACAACAGCAGGAGGAACTATAGTACCCTGTGACCCATAAAATGTCGCATCTTGCTTGTTCTTTGACGCGTCAACTGCGTTGTGACTTCCGCTGTATAGCTTTGGCTATGCACCGAAAGTCACGCCTGATTGACACGCCAAATCCCAGCGCAATTTTGCGACATTTTATGGGTTACAGGGTACTAGTAGGGATTCGCAGCTTGTCGATGATCATTCGGAGTTGTCACGATCCCGCAACTGTCGCAGATAGTCTTCCCACTCGACCGGTAACAGATCCTTCTTCCTGCTGTTGCAATCCTTGCAGGCCGGAACGCAGTTCCCCCGGGTTGTGCGCCCACCCCGGATCAATGGCACCACATGGTCAAGGGTCAATTCCGACGGTGGTACGCTGGCATGACAATAGTAGCAGGTTCCCTCCGCGATCCGGTTGCGCCACCACTGGCTGCGCCGCAGATCGCGGGCCTTCTGACGCTCCCGCGACAGATGCTGTTCGGATGCACAGTCCCATGAATTCATATTTTAAATCCTCAGGTTCGAACCGCCCGGCAGCCAGAATGAATTGGTGACCCCTTTTCCGGAAAGCTCATGTTATAGTGCAAAGTTTAAAGGAGTCTTGAATGTACGGCAAGCTTTTGTGCCACACAAGTCAAGCCCTTGCTGAATATATCAGTTGACGCATGACAGGACACTAGCTTATGAAAATTCTTATTGTCGGAGCAGGCCAGGTTGGACATTTCCTTTCCGAGCGACTCTCGCTGGAAGGTCACGAAGTCACCCTTCTAGACCGCGACCAGGAGCATCTCACTGCAGCCCAGGACCGTCTCAATGTCCTGACCGTACTGGGCAACGGCGCCAGCGCCGAAACCATGGAACAAGCAGGCATAAAGGACATGGACATCGTCATGGCGGTCACCGACTTCGACGAGGTCAACATCCTGGCCTGTTTGCTGGCACGGGAATACGGTGTCCACAAACGCATTGCCCGCATCAAGAGCATCGATTACCAGGGTCGCGGCGCCGTCCTCTCCAAGGAAAAGCTCGGCATCGACCTGATGATCAACCCGGATGATGCGGTTGCCGACGAACTTGCCAACCTCGCTGGTCGGGCCGGCACCTTCGATGTCGCTGAATTCGTCGAGGGCAAAATTCAGTTTCTCGGCTACCGGATTACCGACCAGAGCCCGCTCTGCAACCTGACCCTGCGCGAACTCGGTGAAATCCGCGGCATGTACCGCTTTGTCATAGTCGCCATCACCCGCCACGGCCAAACCATCATCCCGCGCGGCGACGACACCATCCAGGTGGGCGACAGCATCTTCATCTTCGCCCACACCGAGGAACTGCCGGCCATTCAATATCTTCTCAAGATCGAAGAAGAGCCAAAACGCAGGACCCGGCGTGCCTTCATCCTCGGCGGCGGGCGAATCGGGCGGCGTCTGGCACACAACCTTGAAGAACGGCACTTCAATGTCCGCCTGGTGGAACGAGATCAGGACCGCTGTGAAATGCTCTCGGCCAAACTTCAGAAAACCATGGTCATCCATGCAGAGGGTGCCGACATAAAAACACTGCTCGATGAAGGCGTGGGTGAAGCCGATGTATTTATCGCCGCCACCGAAAACGATGAAACCAATATCCTTTGTTCCCTGCTCTGCCGACATCATGGCACACAGAGAACGCTCGCACTGGTCAGTCGCCCGGAGTTGCTCGACCTGGCCCCCTCGCTAGGGGTCGATGCCTGTGTTTCACCACGCCTCTCGGCGGCGGGCGCCATTCTGAAATTTGTCCGCCGCGGCGACGTCATTTCCCTGGCCGCAGTCGAAGGAAGCAATTCCGAAGTCCTTGAAATCCTGGTCAAGAAGGGCAGTCCGCTCATCGGCACCCCTCTCAAGGATCTCCATGTACCGCGCGGTGCCATCATCGGGGCCATCGTCCACGGTGAAAACTACGAAATCCCCGACGGCGACAGTTGCCTGCGAGCCGGCGACCGGGTTCTGGTCTTCGCACTGCCGATGGCCCTGGCCAAGGTCGAAAGATTTTTCGAGTAGAACACAAGAAATGAATATTTTCCTGACGCTGCGCATCCTTGGCGCCCTGCTGCTGTTTTTGGCCGGAGCCCTGCTGCTTCCCATCCCCTTCTCACTATTTTACGGTGACGGGGCGATGCCGGCCTTCCTGTTCTCCGCAGGCGTCTCACTGCTGGCCGGGGCGGCACTGTTTACCGGATTTCGCTCCGAGAAGGACCTTTCAGTTCGGGAAGGTTTCGCCATCGTCACCTTCGGCTGGACCTTTTTCGCCCTGTTTGGTGCGCTGCCATTCATCTTCTCAGGTGCCATCCCTTCTTATCTGGACGCCTTCTTTGAGACGATGAGTGGGTTCACAACGACCGGCTCAACCATTCTGACCAACATCGAGGCGATGCCTCCCAGCCTGCTGCTCTGGCGGTCCATGACCCAGTGGTTCGGCGGCATGGGGATCATCGTCCTCTCGCTGGCGATCCTGCCGATGCTCGGTGTCGGCGGCATGCAGCTGTTCAAGGCCGAAGTTCCAGGGCCAACTACCGACCGCCTGAAGCCGCGCATCCAGGATACCGCCAAACTACTCTGGGGTGTTTACGTCCTGCTGACCATGGCTGAAATTATCCTGCTTATGGCCGGCAACATGGGGTTTTTCGACGCCCTTAATCACTCGTTCACCACCATGGCCACCGGCGGCTTCTCCACCCACAATGCCTCAGTTGCCGCGTTCAACAGTGCCTATATCGACTGGGTCATCACCCTTTTCATGTTTCTGGCCGGTGTCAACTTCTCACTTCACTATCTCGGCCTGCGCGGACGCTTCATGGACTATTACCGCAATGAAGAGTTCCGTTTTTACCTGGTCTTGATCATCAGCGGCGTCGCCCTGATTACACTATTCAATGTCGGCAGCACCTATGCATCCTTCTGGGACAACCTGCGCTACAGCGCTTTCCAGATGGTCTCAATCATCACCACCACCGGTTTTGGCACGGCGGATTACGAACTCTGGCCGGTCCTCTGCCAGTACCTGCTGGTGGCTGCCATGTTCATCGGCGGCTGTGCCGGGTCAACCGGAGGCGGCATGAAAGTCGCGCGTTTACTGTTGCTGGCCAAACATGCCCATGTCCAGTTGTTCCGACTGATCCATCCGCGAGCTGTGCGCCTGGTCAAACTGGGCGAGCGACCAGTCGACAAAGAGGTGATGCAGTCCATCCTCGGCTTTTTAGCTCTCTACATAGGGGTGTTCGTCATCGCATCTTTCATCATGGCCGCCACCGGCATGGACCTGGTATCTGCCGGCGGATCAGTGATCGCGACCTTGAGCAATATCGGCCCAGGGTTGGGATCGGTCGGCCCAGTCGACAATTTTGCTCACGTTCCTGCAATCGGCAAGGCGACCTTGGCGCTGTGCATGCTGCTCGGACGGCTTGAACTGTTCACCGTACTGGTCCTGATTTTTCCGACCTTCTGGCATAAATAACCTTGATGGCAGATAACTATTCAGCTGTCTGACTAACCGCACAGCATGTGGGCTATAGCTGTTGCTTGCGGGAAGTTAAGTGACAACATTGGACGCAGGCAATGGCTGTAGTCCA
>DAOVNV010000074.1 GCA_030630015.1 Desulfuromonadales bacterium
AGAAGCGTCTCGTGCGGGGAGCCCGGGATCTCGCGACCCAGGATCCGACGCATTTTCCTCAGTTCCTCCATCAGGTTGACCTTGGTATGCAACCGGCCGGCCGTATCCAGGATCAGGACATCGGCCTTGCGTGCAACAGCCGCCCTGGCGGCATCGAACGCGACGGCCGAGGGGTCGGAACCTTCGGCATGCGAGATCACCTCCGCACCGGCACGCTCGCCCCAGACCTGAAGCTGTTGATCCGCTGCGGCGCGGAAAGTGTCCCCGGCGCCGAGAACCACTTTTTTACCCTCATCGGCAAACTGTCGGGCCAGTTTGCCGATCGTCGTCGTCTTGCCAACCCCGTTAACTCCGACCACCATGATAACCAGAGGCCCCTGTTGCGGGATCTCTTGCACGGCAGACCCCGAACTGAGACGGGAACGGATTTCGTCGGCGAGGATATCCCTCAGACGATCTGGATCGTTGATATCGGAGGTGCCGGCCTGCTCGGTCAAAGCCTTGACCAGATCCTGGGTTGTCTCCATACCGAAGTCCGCCGTAATCAGGATTTCTTCAAGTTCCTCGATAAACTCATCATCCAGTCTGGCATGTGAACTGAACAGGGCATCGACCCGCCCGATCAGGGAAGACCTGGTCTTGTTCAGACCCTGCCGTAGCCGGTCGAACATACTGACTGGCTCGACCACTTCCTCTGGAACTTGTGGACGCGGGGCGGGAGGCTGTTCTTCAACAGGGGGTGTGGTTATCTCCTGTACAGGCTCACCAGCCCGATCGGGAAGCGTGTCTGGTGCCTGCGGAACTGCCTCGACGAATTCTGGTTCCAAAGCCTCTGGTGCGGGTTCTTCCGGCTCTGCAATCTCAGTCTCTGCAGCTTCACCTTCAGAAACCGTCTCGTCAACTTTTTTGCCGGCACCTGCCCTCGAGCGTTTGACCAGAAGCAGGACAAACAGCAGCAATACGACCGTCAAGACCACATAAACCAGGCCCAGTGCAGCCAATTGCCCCTGCTCTGCAGGGACGCCGAGGCCAACCAGGGCATCTTTTAAAAAAATAAGATACTTTTCAAACCATTCCATCTTTACCTGCCAGTAATTTATTGAGATGCTCCGAACTCAGGCTATTTCCTTCTGAAGAGCCTGAATGCAGCGTCGCGCTTCAAACAGGGCCCGGCCCATCACATCGGAACGATTGAGCGTAAAAACAAGGAAGTATTCGAGGGTGACCGGCAACACGAGCATCTGTGCCCGTTCGGTCGTGATAATAATTTCTTTCAATTGATCATTATTGAGCCGGCTCGCCACGTCACGTAGGTTGGTCAGCATGACCCCCTTGTAAGCACCGATCAGCTTCAGGTCGTAATCATCCATCAAGCCGACCTGGTCAACCGCTTCCCCCTCCCAGTCCGCAAGGATTGCGCCCTGAGCTCCCGGAACCCGCTCTATCATATCTCTAAGCAACGTTTTAAAAGGCATCTCCCTACGCAGCCTCTCTCATGCGAACGGACACCAACTTGGAGATGCCCGGGTCCTCCATGGTAACCCCGTACAGGCTATCCGCAATCTCCATGGTTCGCTTGTTATGGGTGATAATGATGAACTGGGAATCGGTCGTCATCTGATTGACCACTTCGTTAAATCTCCCGATATTCATATCGTCAAGCGGAGCGTCAACTTCGTCAAGCAGACAGAATGGGGACGGCTTGACCTGGAAAATCGAGAAAATAAGTGCAACTGCCGTCAGGGCTTTCTCTCCCCCGGAGAGCAGGGAAACGTTCTGCAGTTTTTTTCCGGGCGGCTGGGCAACGATGTCTATCCCGGTCTCCAGGATGTCGTCCTCGTCAGTCAGCCTCAATTCCGCCTGGCCGCCGTTGAACATTTGCGGGAAGGTTTCGCGGAACTTGGTATTGATCAGGTCAAAGGCTTCCCGGAAACGCTTGCGCGTGGTCCGGTTAATTTTGCTGATCGCAGCCTGCAGACCTTCCAACGACCTCTGAAGGTCCTCCTGCTGAGTCGTCAGGAAAAGGTAGCGTTCCTCCAGTTCACGGAATTCATCTATTGCAGTCAGGTTGACCTCACCAATCTCCTCGATGCGCTTGTGGAGAAACTCCCGACGTTTTTCAGCGGCCTGTTGGTCAAATTCAGCTTCGAACCTGGCCGCAACCGCCTCATCTTCAAGATCGACCCGGTAGCGGTCCAGGAAAGCCTGGCGGAGGTGCTCGGTTTCCAGGGAAAGCTCCCGGTTCTGCAACTGCCCGGAGGACAACTCTTCACGTGCCTGGTTGACTTCTACCCGCAGCAGTTTGATTTCGGTCTCACGACGTTCAATATCCTGCCGGCTTTCCTCGAAACGATCCTTCAGGCCGGAGAGTTCCGCCTGCTTCTCTACGCGCCGCGCAAACAGGACTTCCAGTTCGGTCTTCAGCTGTCCAGCCTCCACTCCCAGAACCGCCTTTCTCTCTTCGGCTTCCTCGCGAGTTCCGACCAGGGAGTTCTGGCGTTGCTGAAGCTCCAGGCGCGTCCGGCGAATTCTCTCCAGGGTCTTCCCCAGACCTTCGTCCCGCTCCTGCAAGCTGACCAACGCAACCTTACGAGCCGTCAACCTCTGCCTTGCCTCGTCAGCCCGCAAACGCATCGACTGGCTCTCGCCATTCAGGCCGGTCACTACGGCCTCCTGATCAAGCTTCGCCTGCTCGACGGCAGCCCGTCCCGTTCGGGCCTCTTCGAGGGACGATACGAGTCTGTCCTGTTCATCATGGAGTTGATCTTCTTCGAAGCTCAGGATTTCCAGGCGTTCCTGCAGGCGCAGCGCTTCCTGGTTGAGGCTGGCCAGATCCTTTTCACTGTCTACAACACGGATCTCCTGGCGATGCAAGCCCGCTTCCGTCGAACGCAGGTTTTCTTCAGTCGAGAGGAGGTCCGCACGCAATTGCTCACGCCTGCCACCCAAGGCGTCAACCTCTCTTTTGAGATCCTGAACCTGGCTGCCAAGCTCCTTCATCTCCCGCTTCTTGTGCAGCAGGCCCTGGTCGAGGGATTGCCGACCGCCGCCGGTCATTTCGCCCCGGCCGGTCAGGACATCGCCGCCGGGCGTAACAAGGATCATCCCGGCAGGAAAACCGCCAGAGAGATGTGACTGCAAGTCATCAACCAGAAAGACTCCTGCAAGGAGGCTTCTGACCTGCCGCTCGCATCCGGCCCGAACGGATACCAGTTCCGACAACGGGGTACCGACCGTGCCAAAATCGTCTTGAATGGAGGTGAAACCGGGCAGCAGGAAGGTACAACGTCCTTCCTCCCGGCGCAGGAAAGCAAAAGCCTCTTCGACACTCTCCACCTGCTCGGCCAGTAAGGTCTGCAAGCGGCTTCCAAGCACAGCTTCCACGGCAATTTCATAATCCGGAGGCACCTCCAGAACATCTGCGACGACCCCAAGGAGGCGGTTCTTCTGCTCCGTCCTGGATAACAGCGCCTTAACGCCGCGGCCATAACCTTCAAGGCTGCGTTCAAGCTGTTCAAGGGATTCAAGACGGGAAGCCTGGCGGCTCAGCGCTTCCCGCTTCACCAGAAGTTTTGCTTCAACGTCTTCAACCCCCTGCCGGAAACTGGTGATATCCTCCCGGAGAGATTGCCGACGCTCCAGCAGGCTGTTGCGGTCGTCGACGATGGCAGTGAGGCTCGAGGAAAGATCGCCTGTATCAGTCTGCAGCCGATCAAGTTGGGCACGTACGGCGACAGCCTCCTGGTTGTTGCGCTCCTTCGATCCGGCCAGGGAATGCAGGCGACGATCGGCCTCTTCCTGCTGACCACCCATCCTTGAAAGTTCGGTCAACAGGCTGTACAGCTGGCTGCGGGCTTCCTCCAGTTGCTGATGCAGAGCCCGTTCCCGCTCTTCGAGAGCAACCATCTCCTGTTCCGTTTCAGCCAGACGTTGCTGCTCGTCCAGCAGCTCTCGCCCCAACCCTTCCCGGGTTTCCTGCAATGTACGCTCTTCTTTCTCCGAAGCGCTCAATTGCCGGTCTATCTCCGACCACTCGGTCGCAAAGCGCTCCTTCTGGACCGCGAGAGATTCCATTTCCCTGGAACCGAATTCAAGGCGGCTTTCTATTTTCTGGATCTCGCTGGTCAGGTGAAAAGCCTGTTCCTGACCCCGGGAAGCTTCTTCCTCCCTCTCCGTGTGATGCAGACGCGCCTGGGCAAGGTCCAACTCGGCCATTTCCAGCTTCCGGGCCAGATGTTCAACCTGGCTGGCCTTCCCCTCTGTAGACAGTCCGGCCTGGCGGCACTGCTCAATCAGGGCTCCATATTGGCGCAGGGCGAACTGAAGATCGACTCCCTTCAACTCCTCGCGATATTCTCGAAATCTCTCGGCTCGTTTAGCCTGACGTTTGAGACTGTTCACCTGCCGCTTCACCTCGGCGATAATATCTCCGAGACGCAACAGGTTCTGCCGGGTTGCCTCAATCTTGCGCAATGCAGTCTTCTTGCGGGCTTTGTACTTGGTGACTCCGGCGGCTTCTTCAACCAGGTAGCGGCGGTCTTCCGGCTTGGCATTCACGATCATGCCGATCTTGCCCTGCTCGATAATCGAATATGCCCTGCTGCCAACACCGGTATCCATAAAAAGTTCCGTAATATCCAGCAGGCGGCAGGGTGTTTTGTTAAGCAGGTATTCACTATCGCCATTCCGGTGGAGCCGTCTGGTGACCTGGATTTCCGCATAATCCCGGTAAGCAGGAGGAGCCTGACCCGCGGTATTGTCGAGGATCAGAGTGACCTCGGCCATACCTAGCGGTTTACGGCTTTCACTGCCGCCGAAGATAACATCTTCCATGGACTTGCCGCGCAGGTTTCGTGCACTCTGTTCCCCCATGACCCAGCGGATAGCATCGACAAGATTACTTTTGCCACAGCCATTGGGACCAACAATGGTGGTAATGCCTTCGTCGAACACCAGACTGGTGCTTTCGACAAAGGATTTGAACCCGGTTATTTCAAGACGTTTTATCTTCATTGATAGTGACTGACCGACGCAGGAAACTTCAAGCCGGTTATTCTAACAACCTCTGTTCAGCCTGTAAAGAAAGATTAAAGACTCGCCGGAAGCGTGCCGGCCGAAAAATCCGCGGAGAAAATTTCTGCCTCATTTCGAATATTACAGGTATAATATCCGGAGATTGCTCATCAACTATCTTTACGGCAGAATCCTAAAACAGGAGCACCTGAGCAGACCATGCAGTCACACCTCCCGGATTCTCAAACTTCCCGGCCTTGGCGCAGGACTGCCAGCAAGACAGTTTTGGCCTATATTCTGGTTGCCGGAATCTGGGTTCTCTGCCTGGATATCGGGCTGGTCTGGCTGGTCGATGATCCGGGCTGGCTGATTCGTTGGCAGGCGGCTAAGGATATACTGTTTATCTGCGCAACGGCCCTGATGCTGTTTCTTTACCTGCAGCGCCTGTTGCGCCGACAGTCTGAAGCAGATGAAGCCTTTCGAACGATTCAGCGCGGTACAGCCGGAACGATCGGCCAGGACTACTTCCAGTTCCTGACCAGGAATCTGCCCGGGCTTCTGGATACGAAAATCTGCTTTATAGGCGAATGGGACAGAGCGCCCGACACCCTGAAAATTCTCGCCGGTTATCCTGATGAATTCGTGCAAGTCTTGCACGAATATCCCCTACAGGGAACTCCCTGCCGCCAGATACTGACGAGCGGGCAAGAGGCCGTCCTTACGGCGGAAGAGCTGCAGAAATACCCATCCGCCAATCTACTGAAGTGCCCCGAGATCACCAGCTATTTCGGCGTTCCACTGCTCAACCCTGTCGGGCAGCCGATCGGGCTGCTTGTTTCCCTCTCCGGGAAGAAGTCGCAGCGCTCCGGACAAACCCTGCGAATCCTACAGTCCTTTGCCGCGCGTGCATCCAGCGAGCTTGGCCGGGTCCTTAGCGAATGGCGCAACCAGGAGCAGTTTACCCAGTTCGCGACCCTGTTCGATTCGTTGAGCGCAGCGATCTATGTCGCCGACATGGAAACCTACGAACTGCTTTACGTCAATCGTTTTGCCGAGGATACCTTTGGCAAGGGCTGGCGAGGAGAAAAGTGTTTTGCTTATTTTCAGGAGGGGCTGGAAGAAGAGTGTGAATTCTGCACGAACCGGTCTCTGCTCGTTGATGGACAGCCCGGCCCAGTCATCAGCTGGGAATTTCGCAACACCAGCAACAATCGATGGTATCAGTGTCTGGATAAAAGCATCCGGTGGACTGACGGACGACTGGTTCGGCTGGAAATTGCTCTCGACATCACCGCACGCAAGGAGATGGAACAGGTCAAAGAGGAACTCCTGTCCGCAGTCAGTCATGAAATGCGTACGCCCCTGACCGCCATTGTCGGCTTTGCCGAACTGCTGCTCGAAGAAGAAGGCCTGCCGGATCATGTCATGCAGCATCTTCAAACGATTTTCAATGAATCGGAAAAGATGACAGAGCTCATCAACACCTTCCTGGAACTGCGTCGGCTCAAATCCGACCAGGCCCGGGTCGAATATCAGCCCTTGAACGTCAAAGCCCTGTTGCGGCACGGCGTCAACAGTGCCCGTGAATGCACCGAACGTCATGACATCAACGTCAACTGTCCAGCAGACCTGCAAGTTTTCGGCAATGACAAGGAACTCCGGCAAGTCGTTGCCAAACTCCTGTCCAACGCCTGCCGCTTTTCTCCGGAAGGCGGCGCCATCAATCTTGACGCATGGCAGGACGGCGAAGAGGCCATTATACGGGTCGAGGACTTCGGGATCGGCATTCCCCCGGAAGAACATGAGCAGATATTCGAGCATTTCCACCGGCTGGACCGAGGCAACCGACGCCGCACCGGCGGAACGGGCCTTGGCTTGAGCCTCGTCAAGGAAGCCGTCACACTGCACGGTGGGCGCGTCTGGGTCGAAAGTCGGCCTGGTCATGGCAGCCGCTTCTTTGTGGCCCTGCCCTGTCGATCTGAACAACCACAGCAAATCCAGGGATCGTAATGATGGGCCTGCTCGTCAGTGTGAAAAAACACCCCGTCTTAACGGCTGCCGTTGTGCTGTTTGCATCGGCAGCCTTATGGATCACCTGGTTCATCAGCAGCTTCGACCTGAATCAGTACCGACAGCAACTCCAGCAGGAACTGGGCACCCGTCTTTCAGTGCCGGTTCAGCTGGGAGAAGCCAGCCTTCGGCTGCGTGACGCCGGGATTGCGGTCAGTTTCGCCGATGTTAGAATCGGCGACGATGCCTCCCTGGTTTCCATTGATACCCGCGAGCTCTGGATGCTGTTCGAGTGGTCCGGCCTGTTGCAGAGAAAATTGCGGTTCTCTAAAATTGGCCTGGCGCAACCGGCTGTCCGGCTCGACTGGAAACAGACCTCATCTTCTGACGGATCCGAACAGACTTCAAACCCGCCCTTCCTGATCGACACGGCCCTTGTCCAGGGGATCAAGATACGCACGCTCGAAATCAGGGATGGGCAGTTTCAGTTCAATCTCACCGGGCAGGACAATCTGACGAGGTCACTCCTGGTCAGTGGGGTGAATGCCCAGATCAACGACCTCGAATTGGGACAGACTGCGCAAGTCCATCTCTCAGCATTGCTTCACCAGGAACAAGGCCCTGCTTCACTGCAAGTCGATGGAAACATCGACCTGCCAAAAGATATTGTTTCATGGGCCGCCTCGGAAACCGATTTCAACCTCGATATTGCAAAACTGGAAGGCACTGCCGTTATTGACTTCTTCCCCGGGGCCACGCAGGGGCTGACGACCCGCCGTCAAGCCGAGCTTTCACTCACCGTTAGGGGTTCGGTCAACAGCGGCCTCACCCTGGACGCCAGACTCGACTCGCAGGAGTTTGAAATCACCTTCCCTGGCTCAACACCGCCCGTCTCCCTGGACTACGTCCAGATCAGCGGGGTTCTGCGCAAAGAAGAAGACATCTACACACTCAAGAGCCTGGCAGTCAACCTGAATACAGCGCGACTGGCAGGAGAAGCGTCCCTGCGACGCGACAGCGCTCCCCGGATTCTCGAGATTTCACTTTCCCAGGGTTCCCTGCCGCTGGATCTGTTAGAACAACTGCTCCCGAAAGGCCAGATAGCCATCCCGCAACCCGAAGGTCAGGGCGTCCTGTGGATCGATAGGGGAGAACTTCGCATCAGCCTGGATACGCAACATAAACCGCAGTCCCGATTCGAGATTACACAACTTGAAGCGTCCCTCAGCGACCTGGCCTGGCAGATCTCCCCGACCGTCAAGGCCGAACTCTCCAGCTTGAGGATAAATGGTTCGGGGAAGCATTGGCGCCTGCTGGAAGGGGCAGGCCAGCTTGGGCTCGTCCCCCTGACTTTTCACGGCACCATCGAACTGCAAACAGACGCCTCGCCGATCATCAACCTGCAACTGGACGGGAGTGCCGACTTCGCAGACCTTCTTACCATGATGCCTCCTCCCGGAACCAACCAACTCAAAGTTTCCGGTTCATTCCCTTTCCGCACAACACTGACGGGACCGATCGAACGGATGAACCTGGACGCAGAGGCAAACCTCGACGAAATTGACGTCAAATATTCAGACATTTTGGGGCTGCCGCCGCTGGAGGGAAGCCGCTTCAACCTGCACGGGGTTCTGACTGGCGACCATTTAAGCATTGAATACGCCAGACTTCAGCGCCAGCCGTTCACCGGGCGACTCTCCGGTCAATTCGACTGGTCAGAAACCCCGGTCATGGCCATGACCGGTCTTCTGGAAGTTTCCGACCTGAGCACAATCTACAGTATTGTACCTGTCGTGGAAAAATTTGACCTGAACGGCGCAGCCAACCTGGAATTCGACCTGAAAGGGCCTTTTGATGAAATTACCCGCCAGGCGATTTTCACGCTTCGCGACCTGGGTTTTTCGACCAGGGGCATCACTGCGGACATTTCGAAAGTCCAAGGCAAAATTCATGTGACAAAAAATGGCTTGAAGAGCGAGCAACTGCTGGCCCGTATCGGCGAGTCCTCGGTGACTCTCAAGGCGGAACTCAGAGATTTTTCCGATCCGGCCGTCTCGCTTGACATTCAGGCCCAGAAAATTCGCGCGGACGAGCTTATCTTTTATTCCGACCTGATCTATCTGCATGATCTGGACGGTCGATTGACCATCACCGGCAATGGCGTCGAATTTTCTCCGGTTCACGTCCGCCTGCCAAACGGCACGCAAGCCACGGTTCATGGCAGCGCAATTGGTCGTCCACATCTGGACGTCAACCTCGACATCACTTCAGAATTTGCCAATATCGAGGAGGTGATAGGCCTCTGGTCAAAGCTTTCGCCCAAGGCCAGGAAACAGCTGAAAACTCGCAGGGAGGCTCGCAACGGCAAGGCAAAACCACACCGGATTGTCATCCAGGCCAAGGCTGAAAATGGCGACTTGTATGGCATGAAATTCCAGCAGGCGACCGGGACGATCAGTCTACGGCCTGGCCTGCTGCAGATACATCCGCTGGATTTCATGGTCGATGGGGGAGACTGTACCGCCCAGGTCCTGGTGGACTTTGCAAAAACCGACCCACCGCTGCTGCGTGTCTCCGGACACGCTGAAGATGTTGATGCATACCGGGTCTACAATGAACTGCTCGGCCAGAAGAGTATTTTGCGCGGTGGCCTGAGGGGGGACTTTTACCTGCAGGGGCAACTTGGATCAGGCTACCTGCCAAGCTCGTACGGCAGCTTTGACATCGTCGTCAAAGACGGGGTTCTGCGTCGCTTCCACATCCTCAGCAAGATCTTTTCACTGCTCAATGTTGCCCAGCTGTTTACTTTGCAGCTGCCGGATATGGACCTGGAGGGCATGCCTTTCAACGAAATCAACGGCAGCCTCATAATAGACAGGGGGATCCTCAGTTCCGAGAAGCTCCTGGTGAAAAGCGCAGCAATGAACCAGTCGTATGTCGGTCAAATCGATCTGGTTGAAAAGCAGGCCGACTTCACTCTGGCGATTCAACCCCTCGGAACTGTCGACAAGATATTATCCCGGATTCCCGTTGCCGGCTGGCTGTTGACCGGCAAGGAAAAAGCCCTGATCACCACGCACTTCGCAGTCAAAGGCAGCCTTGGAAAACCGGCCATCGAGGCCCTGCCAGCCACATCAATTTCCGAAAAGACCCTGGGGCTTATCCGACGCACTCTAGGTCTGCCGGTGAAACTGGTCACCGACCCGTCTATTTTGTGGGGTGGTAGCAGCGAAGAAGAATAATCGCGGGGGTCAACTCGTCCGCGTACCCACATGTACAGCCGCAATGCCGCCGGTCA
>DAOVNV010000120.1 GCA_030630015.1 Desulfuromonadales bacterium
AACCAGTTCCTTTGCAGGGGGGAAATATTCTTCGTTGGCCAAGAAATTGCAGCAGAATTTACGTTTATACGTGCCCAAAGGTGTGCTTATATGTGCCTAAAGACTGAACAAAACCCTGAAGGCTGTCGGGCTATCCGAGCCGAACGGATAAATTTGTAGCCAGATCATTAAATAGTCAGATAAACTCCTGGCTCGAGAAGCAGGACATATTAATCCCTTGTTCAGGGGCTGTCAAGGTTCACACGTCGCATACGCCATGGCCCGGGCCGTTCGAAAATCCGGTCAAATGGCGGTCTGCTCGCGAAAAGGCTGTTTTCTGCTGTTTTTGTTCTGGTCTAGCATGGACCATTTTGACGGGTTGGGTCGTTCATGAACTCGCTAAAGATCAAATTCCTGGGTTTGACTGCGATTATCATGCTAGTCGCAATCGGTCTGACCTCCTGGTACAATCTCAAAACCCAGGAAGCCATGCTCGGCAAGGTGGCCCACGAGCACAGTCGTCTGCTTGTCGAAACGATCCGTAACGGTATCATCACCGACATGGCCAGCGGCAAAAACGACCGGGTGGGTCAGATTCTTGCTAAAATTAATAATGAGCCAGCGATCGACAGCATCAGGATCTTTGACGAGTCGGGACGGGTTCTGATGTCTGCGAGGCGCGAGGAAATTGGCGATCTGGTTTCCACCTCGCAATTGCTGGCCTACCGCACCAAGCGCTTCACCTATCGTGAGAACACCGGGGGCAGTGACAAGTTCAACTCCCTGGTCCCCATCTACAATGCACCCAACTGTTATGCCTGCCACAACGAATCGGAACAGGTTCTCGGTATCCTGAATCTGAGACTTTCCCTCGACACCCTCTCCTCCATGCGTGCCAGCGGCCGCAACACGACCATGGTCTCTTCCGGCATCATGCTTGCGATCCTGGTTCTGACCTTGACTGCATTTCTGCTCATCTACGTCGATCGACCGGTGCGCAAACTGGTCGAAGCCATGGAGCACGCCGAACAGGGCAACTTCGACCTGGCACGGGCCACCGTTTCCAGTTCGGATGAAATGACCCTGTTGTCGACCAAATTCAACCTCATGGTCCTCCGCCTGCACGAACTGATGGAGACAACTGTCAGCAGTGAACGTAATCTCGCCATCACCCAGGAAAAACTCGCCCACAGTGAAGAGATTCAGGCGATGAATATCGCTCTGGAAGAACGCCTTAAAGAAATAGAATATCTGAACATTAACCTGGAAGAGCGCATCGAGGAAATCGAGGAAGCCAACTACAAAATCGCCGACCTGGCCAGCGAACTGGAGGGGAAGAATGTCGGTCTGAAAGTAGCGGTGGAACGACTGCAGTCCCTTTATCAAACAGGCCTGGTTATCAACTCAACCGTTGAGCTGCCGAAACTGCTGAACATTCTCAGTCAGAAGGGCATCGAGATACTCAAGGCCAAGATTGCTTACATTCTCATGCTCAACCCTGAAACCGGCGGGCTGGTTATAGGGGGGGCAGACGGTCTCCCGGAAGATGTTGATTGGAAGGAAGAAATTCCCTCTCGGGAAGGCGGCGTCTGCCACTGGGTGATTAACAATTCTCAACCAGTCCTGATTAAAAACATTGATGATATCCGTGCTTTCAGCAAAATGAGCCGACTCGGCTTTGTCCGGGAATCGGTCGTTTGCGCACCGTTGACTGAAAACGATAAGGTTATCGGTACAATCACCGTGGCCAACCCGGCCGATGGCAGTCCATTTACCAATTCCGACCTGGACCTGCTGGGCACCATAGCCACCCAGGCCAGTGTCGCAATCCGCAACGCCCGCCTTTATGAAGAGCAACAAAAGACCTATCTCAACACGGTTCAGGCCCTGGTATCGGCAGTCGAAGCCAGCGACGCATACACCCGGGGCCACTCGGATCGGGTCACCCGCTACAGTGTAGCCCTGGCCAAAAAGATGGAGTTTGATTCGGAGTCCATAAATCGACTGGAGCAGGCGGCGATCCTGCACGATATCGGCAAAATCGGCATCGACATCAACTTGTTGCACAAAAAAGGCAAGCTCACCCAGGCTGACTTTGACGTTCTGAAACTCCACCCATCGATCGGGGTGCGCATACTCGAACCGATCGGTTTCCTGGCACCGATCCGGGAAATCATTGAGCAGCATCATGAACGCTTCGATGGCAAAGGCTACCCCAATGGCCTGATTGGAGAAAAATGCCTTCCGGAAGCGAGAATCCTGGCCGTTTGCGACACCTACGACGCCATGACCTCCGACCGTCCCTACCGCAAGGCACTGCCCCATGAAGTCGCGATCCAGGAGATCAAGGATCATGCTGGAAGCCAATTCGACCCGGCAATGGCTGCGGCCTTTATCGCACTCTGTACAGATGACGAGCTCCCCGGGGTGACGGCATGACTTCTTCTGACGACAGCAAAACCCTCCAGGCAACCGGAAGGCGCGGATTGACCTTGAGGACCAGATTGCTCCTGCCTTTTCTGACCACCCTACTCCTGCTGGCCATCGTTACTGGATCCGGCTCTGTTCATATATTCAACACAGCCTTGGCACTGAGTGCCGACGATCGACTGCGGGCCGCCCAGGAAGTCCTGTATCGCGAGTTCAAAAAACAGGAAACCATCCTGGAGACTTATATTTCTTTTCTGCAGCAGTTTCAGAGCCTGGTGCATCGCTACCCTGACGAAACAGAAGTCGGACTTCTCCAGGACCGGCTGTTCAACACCCTTGAAAAATCTGACATTTCAGTCGCTTTTTATCCGATTGATTCCGCAGACCTGCTCCCGATTGCAAGCCTTCAGGACCTGTTTGAACAGGCGCGCCGCAGCGGAGAGCCCCGTTTTCGCTATACGGATGAGTTCAGCGCGATGCCGGTCCTGATGGTAGCCGCCCCCCTGTTCGAAAATGGAGAAGCGACACAGATCATCGTCCTCCAGACCAACATGGGAGGCAACTTTCTTCATCAAGCAACGTCGCCTCTCGGGGTCAGGTCCAGTCTTCACCGCCTGGATGGAAAGATTCTCTGCAAAAGCGATCCCGATGCCACTCCGCTCACCCTCAGCGAGGAGCAGCTCATCAAGGTCAGTTCAGGCACACAACTCTTCCTCGGGCACAAGCACCCGGGATCTGCCAATCACCGCCACCTTCTGGCCGCCATACCCCTGGGATCGTCAGACCTGGTTTTCCTCTCACTTGAGGCCTTCCCGGAAGACAGCACGCTATTCATGGACAAATGGGCAATCCAGATCACGGTTGGCATCATGATTTCCCTGTTCCTGGGAGGTCTCCTCTATTTCAAGGCGGCCAGCAACGTCATCCGCCCGATCCGCGAAATTCAGAATGCCATCGATGCTATAGCCCGCGGCAACCTGGGGTACCGCATCCACAATCTTTCCGACGGCGAACTGGGAGAACTGTCCAGCTCCTTCAATCGGATGGCTGAAAGTCTCAAAGAGAAGTCCGCTAGCATGGCCGCGACGGAAACCAACCAGGAACTTCTCCAACAACAGACCAGGAGCCAGCTTCTGCTCGAAAAGAAAGAGAAAGAACTGGACAAAATCACGAATGAACTTCGTACTCATCAACGCGAAACGGCTGCCATGCTCCAGTTGAATCAGGCCATGATTTCCGCTCCCGATCTCGATTCCCTGTTCGACCGCATCCTGCAGGTTCTGAACGAAGCCCTGGCCTGTGAGCATATCGTCCTTCTACTCTACAATCCCGGTGAGAGCATCCTGGAAGTAGCCCGCTCCTCAGGCATCGAGAATGGTCTTCTGGACAGTGTCGGGTTCACATTCGATCAGGGCATCTGCGGTAAGGTTGCGCAAGACAAGCAACTGATTTACGTCGGAAATGTCGAGCAAGACAGTCGGAATCTGAACTATCACGGCCAACTCGCCACACACGGGTCCCTGGTTTCCGCTCCCCTGGTCGTCAAGGGCCAACTGATCGGCGTCTTGAACCTGCACAAAAACGAGACCGAGGGCTTTGCAACTTCGGAATTGAAGCTCATCCAGGCAACCGCCAACCAGGCGGCAATCGCAATTAACAACGTGCAGCTTTTTGAAAGATCCCGGGACCTCTCAAATATCGACACATTGACCGGACTTGCCAACAGGCATTATTTTCAGGAAGTGCTTAAACGCGAAGTCGCTCAGGCTCGCCGCTTCAAGTCACTCTTTGCCACAGTCATGTGCGATATCGACAACTTCAGGAACTTCAATGAAGTACATGGCAGGATGAGAGGGGACGCCCTGCTCAGGCAAATTGGCCAGACCCTTTTGAAAAGCACACGAGGCATCGACCTGGTCAGCCGATTCGGCAATAAGCAGTTTGTGATTCTTCTGCCGAAGACCGACAAAGACGGCGCCGTTACGATGGCCGAGAAGTTACGGCAGACCATTTTAAATGAAAACTTTTTCGGCGAAGAGCAAAGTCAGCCCGACGGAAAGCTGACCATGTCTTTCGGAGTGACAGAATTCCCCTCGGACAGCAAAAACATCTATGAGCTGCTTACCCTCGCCGACCGCGCCCTCTATGCAGCCAAGCAACAGGGCCGCAACAAGACGGTCGCTTGGGACGCGAGTCTGGAGGAGGCGGAGGCTTGAACTTCAGGCTCGGACCCCGAACCCGCCCTTAAGGAAAAACCGGCGCCTGCAGCAGCCCCTGGGTTTCCGGCAGTCCCAGCATCAGGTTCATGTTCTGAATTGCCTGTCCGGCAGCACCCTTGACCAGATTATCAATCGCTGACACCACAATGACCCGGTTGGTCCGGTTGTCGACAACCAAGCCGATGTCGCAGAAATTGCTGCCCCTGACCTGGGAGATATTCGGCAGCTGACCTTCGGGCAAAACCCGGATGAAGGGCTCACCCTCATAATATTTGCAGAACAATCCATGCAGTTCTGCCGAACCCGCATTACCAGCCAGAGAAGAATAACAGGTACTGAGAATCCCCCGGTTTGCGGGAACCAGATGCGGTGTGAAATTGATGATGACTTCCTGTCCGGCCAGGGTGCTCAGGGTCTGTTCGATCTCGGGGGTGTGCCTGTGTTTCGGTAGACCATAGGCTTTGAACCCCTCGTTGACCTCGCAAAACAGGCTGGCCACTTTAGCGCCCCTGCCGGCTCCGCTCGTCCCGGATTTACTGTCGATAATGACCGTTGCCGGATCAATTCGGCCGTCTTCGAGAAGAGGCGCAAGGGCCAGCGCAGCACTGGTCGGATAACAGCCAGGATTGGCAATCAGCCTGGCAGCGCCAATTTTTTCCCTGTTTAACTCAGGAAGTCCATAGACCGCCTCGGCAAGCAGATGTGGTGCGGTGTGCTCCTGGTACCAGACTGCATAAGTCGCCTTGTCTGCCAACCGAAAGTCGGCGGAAAGATCGACAACCCGTGCGCCCCCATCCAGAAGTTCAGGGACCATTTCCATTGCCGTCTGATGCGGAACTGCAGTAAAAACTATATCTGATCGCTGGGCAACCTCGGAAAGATTGAGAAGCTCAAAATCCATCTCAACACATCCCCGCAACGAGGGGAACTGCCCACTGACCGGCTGGCCGGCATATTGTCTGGAGGTGACGCCGGAGATATCGACTCCGTCATGACCGGCCAGAAGCCGCAAAAGCTCTGCACCGGTATATCCACTAGCGCCTACCACTGCTACTTTATACATATTCCCTCACTTAGATCTGTAACCGATGGATACAGGTCATGCTAAAACGCAAAAAGGGAAACCCGCAGGCTTCCCTTTCTGACCAATCTGTAGAACCACAGCACAACGGCTGCAGGATTAACGCTTGGAGAACTGGAAACTCCGACGGGCACCGCGCTTGCCATATTTTTTACGTTCCTTGATACGGCTGTCGCGAGTGATGAAGCCGGCTTTCTTGAGTGTAGCTCGCAGCTCCGGGTCAACCTCGAGCAGGGCCTTGGTGATACCATGCTTGATGGCACCGGCCTGACCGGAAGGGCCGCCGCCCTGGACGTTCACGGAGATGTCGAATTTACCCATATTTTCAGTCAGTTCCAGAGGCTGGCGTACCACCATTTTGGAAGTCTCACGACCGAAGAACTCGTCCATCGTGCGCTGGTTGATTACAATATTTCCGGCACCGGGTTTCATCCAGACACGTGCAATGGATGTCTTCTTTTTACCGGTGGCATAAAATCTCTGTTCGGCCATTGTTCAATATCTCCTGAATTTCTTAAAGCTTCAGTTCTTTGGGCTGCTGGGCCTGATGTGGATGCTCGTTGCTGCAATAGACTTTCAGCTTTTTAAACATCTGGCGTCCAAGCTTGTTCTTGGGCAGCATGCCTTTCACGGCCTTGCGGATCAATTCTTCCGGCTTCTGCTCAAGCATTTTTTCAGCCGTAATCGACTTGATGCCACCCGGGTATCCGCTATGATGATAATAAGTCTTCTGGCTCAGCTTGTTGCCGGTCAGACGCACCTTGTCAGCATTCAAAACGATGACAAAGTCTCCGGTATCAACGCTCGGCGTAAAAATCGGCTTATGCTTGCCACGCAAAACACGGGCAATCTCTGTAGCTGTTCGGCCCAGAACCTTATCCTCCAGGTCGACAACGTACCAGTCTTTCTGGAAGTCACCTTGCTTGGCGATTAATGTACTCATTATATCCTCTCTATATGCAAATCTGTGATTTGGTAACGGGGCTCACAGAAACCAGGAATTTAGCGAAAAGACTGATGGTTGTCAAGCCTTTTTTGCTTTAAAATCAAGAGTCAAAAACAATTAACAGGGATGAAGGGGATGAAAGGGATAGATCAAATTCAAGAGGATCTTTTTTTGACTTTAACCCTGAGATTTAAGTTTTTGTTTTTATCCCCTTCATCCCCTTCATCCCTGTGAATTATCCTTACATTTTCGCAATTCTGGCGTCCTATTCCGGCACAAAGCTCAGGCCCGCCTCAATCCGGGAACAGACCGCAGCCAACAACTTGATCGCAGCATCCAGGTCATCCAGATCGAGAACTTCCACCGGGGTGTGCATATAGCGCAGCGGCACGTTAACCAGGGCCGTTGCCACCCCGCCGTGCACAAGCTGCATGACATTGGCATCGGTTCCGGTCGCCCGGGGCACGCCCATGATCTGAACGGGGATCTCCTCTTCGTGGGCTGTCTTGACCAGCAAGTCAAACAGGATCGGATTGATATTCGGCCCGCGGGCCAGCACCGGGCCCTTACCGAGCCTGATCTCTCCCGCCTGCTTGTGATCGGCATCGGGATAATCACTGGCAAAGCAGACTTCCACGACAATGCCGATATCGGGCTTGACACCGTAGGCGCTGGTCGCGCCGCCGCGCAGACCGATCTCTTCCTGGACCGTGGAGACTCCATACAGGGTAACGCCGTGATCACCGCGCCGACGTACTTCCCTGAGGACCTCGGTGACGACAAAGGCGCCCATTTTATCGTCCAAGGCGCGTGACGTGACCC
>DAOVNV010000249.1 GCA_030630015.1 Desulfuromonadales bacterium
CGCGGAAATCTCAACAGTGACGGCCGTTTCCTGCACGGCAACAACCTTGCCGTGAATACCGCCGGCAGTCACAATCTGATCACCGGGTTTAATCGCCTCAATCAGTGTCTTGTGCTGTTTGGCCCTCTTCTGCTGCGGACGGATCAGCAGAAAATAAAAAATTGCAAACATGATGAGCAGCATGAAGATACCCTGGGCGCCGCCCGAAGATCCTCCCTGAGCCCCGGCACCACCCGCCATGGCATAAGCATTACTTGCGAACATAAGTTTTTCCTCCTTGATGTATCAGCCTGAAAGCCGTGTGTTGTCGTTATCCAAACAGAACCGGTGCAAGCTCAAGCTTCACCGGTCAAACTGCGCTGCCGGTAGAATTCAGCACGGAAATCGCTAAAGGTTCCGGCGGCAATTGCGTCTCGCATCTGGCGCATTAATTTGTGATAGTAATACAGGTTGTGGGTAGTATTCAATACCGATGCGAGGATTTCGTGACTTTGATAGAGATGGCGCAGATATGCCCGGCTGTAATGACGGCAAGTATAGCAGTCGCAGGCTGTATCGATCGGCTGTTCGTCCTCAAGATAGCGTGCCTGTTTGATGCTGATTTTGCCCGTGGACGTAAACAGGACTCCATTGCGAGCATTGCGGGTCGGCATGACACAATCGAACATATCCGTACCGCGGGCTACGGCCTCAACCAGGTTCTCCGGGGTCCCCACTCCCATAATGTAGCGCGGCTGATCTGCGGGCAGCAGCGGCAGGGTCCAGTCCATCACCTCGTACATGACGGCCGCTTCCTCCCCGACTGACAAGCCTCCCAAAGCGTAGCCATCGAATCCGATCGACATGATCTGTTCGGCGCTTTGCCGTCTGAGATCCTGGTCCATGCTACCCTGGACAATACCGAACAGGGCCGCGGTCGGATCTCTGCGCGCCTGCTTGCTCCGCTCGGCCCAGCGACTGGAACGCGCCGTAGAAACTGCCACGTAATCACGCTGAGCCGGGTGCGGGATGCATTCATCAAACACCATCATAATGTCGGAGCCAAGCGCTTCCTGGATGGCGATAGAAGATTCCGGCGTCAGCACGTGGGCGCTGCCGTCAAGATGCGACTGGAATCTGACCCCCTCCTCATCAATCTTGCGCAGGTCACCCAGACTGAATACCTGGAAACCGCCGCTGTCGGTCAAAATCGGCTTGTCCCAGTGCATGAATTTATGCAGACCGCCCAAACGTTTGATCCGCTCATGCCCAGGGCGAAGATAGAGATGATAGGTGTTTGCCAGAACGATCTGCGCACCGAGGTCCAGGAGCTGCTCCGGGAGCATCCCCTTGACCGTTCCCTGCGTGCCTACCGGCATGAAGACCGGCGTCTCGATCACACCGCGCCGGGTCTCAAGCCGACCGCGCCTGGCGGACGTATCTGTATCGGTCGCCAGCAGGGTAAATTCGCAGGCGCTGGTCAGCTCAGATTGTGTTGTTTCGTTTTGATCAACCATTTATCACCAGTGCTGCAATAGTTGCGTCAAGCCGGGGACAGTCCCCTCAGTTTTGTGCCTTTCCGCGTCCCTCGCTTGCCACGCCATAGCCTTCGGCGACGGCGGGTCCCGCGTACCGCGTACCGGGCTTAACCGATGAACATGCAATCACCGTAACTGAAAAAGCGATATTTCCGCTCGACCGCCTCACGATAGGCCGCCAGGATATTATCACGTCCGGCAAAGGCGGATACCAGCATCAACAACGTCGATTTGGGCAAATGAAAGTTTGTGATCAGCCCATCCACAACGCGGAACCGGAATCCCGGCCGGATAAACAGTTCCGACATTCCCTTGCCGGGACGCAGTCGACCGTTTTCATTGACGGCATCCTCTAGAGCCCGGGTGCTGGTGGTCCCCAACGCGATAACTCTTCGCCCTTCAAGATGCGCTTGATTGACCTTCTCCGCAGTTTCAGCAGGAATTTCGTACAGTTCACCATGCATACGGTGCTGGTCCAGGTTCTCGCTGCGCACCGGCAGAAAGGTACCGAGTCCAACATGCAGGATCAAACCACAGGTCTCTATGCCACGCGCCTCCAGGGTAGAGAACATCTCATCATTGAAATGCAGTCCCGCTGTCGGCGCCGCCACCGCCCCAGATTCACGGGCAAAAACCGTCTGGTAGCGCGCA
The DNA here is from genome assembly GCA_030630015.1 of Desulfuromonadales bacterium. Taxonomy (GTDB): domain Bacteria; phylum Desulfobacterota; class Desulfuromonadia; order Desulfuromonadales; family BM103; genus JAQYVZ01. The sequence goes on from DAOVNV010000249.1 coordinate 2,169, forward strand.
TGGTCGTTGCGATCGGCCTCGCGCCTTATATAAGGAGGCAACGGCATCTTCCCAAACTGTTCAAGCGCAGCCAGGAAATCCCCCTGGCACTCGAAGCGGATGATCCGGCAGCCATCGGACTCTTCGATCAGAACATGCCCGGAGATCTCCCCGGGGAAATGGAGGAGCATCCCTGCACGAACCGGTTTGGAACTGCGCGTCATGCAGCGCCAGACATGACCTTCACCCTCAACCTGCCGCACCAGAAGAACCTCGATCTGGCCGCCAGTGGCTTTTTCGCCCAGCAGTCGAGCCGGGATAACCCGGGTTTCGTTGCGCACCAGAAGATCTCCGGGTCTCAACAGATCAGCAAGATCGGCGAATTGGCGATGCGCCACCCTCCCGGATTCACGGTCGAGGACCAGTAGACGAGAAGACGTCCGCTCGGCAAGGGGCTGCTGGGCAATCAAGTCCTCAGGAAGATCATAATCGAAATCAGACAGGTGCATAAATTTGTGCAGGCTCTAACCTTAAGTTAGTATTCACCCGGAAACTCCGGATGAACACGATGAAATTCCCATAGGGGAAACCAAGTTACCCCCGAGCCAGGTAAACCAGGGTCAGGCCTGCGGCCATAAGCGCAAGACCTATCCCCCGCAATGTCCGGTCGTCAAGGGCAAGGAGTTGACGTAGAACCTGCTTGGCAGACCCGGGTGACAGGAACCAGGGAAGACCCTCAAAAATCAGGACAACTCCGGCAACAACGATTAGAAACTCCAAACCAGTTCCTTTGCAGGGGGGAAATATTCTTCGTTGGCCAAGAAATTGCAGCAGAATTTACGTTTATACGTGCCCAAAGGTGTGCTTATATGTGCCTAAAGACTGAACAAAACCCTGAAGGCTGTCGGGCTATCCGAGCC
>DAOVNV010000010.1 GCA_030630015.1 Desulfuromonadales bacterium
AACATCCAGTAAATCACTTGCCCAGGGGTCATGCCCCTCTTATATATCCTCTCGCAACTCATTCCTGCATTGCCTAAGGATATTTTGGGTGTGAAATTAGTAGTTTTTGTGCTGAGCTGTTTTGTTCGGTATTGAGTGCTAGATTTTAAATAGTGGGGACAATGTGGGGACAAATCGAGGGTAAATAAAAAGGGCCTACAGAAGAAAATTCTGCAAGCCCTTGATTTTATTTGGTGGAGCTAGACGGGATCGAACCGTCGACCTCTTGAATGCCATTCAAGCGCTCTCCCAGCTGAGCTATAGCCCCACGAAAAGAAGATGTTTATATCAAGTGGAGGTGTCCTCTGTCAATGCTTTTTCTCGTCTCCTGCGACCAGTGCTCAGAGGGTGATTCCGGTCAGGCGGGTCAGCGCCTCTAGGTATTTTTCAGAGGTCTTCCGGACAATTTCATCCGGTAGCGGCGGTGGCGGCGCCTGCTTGTTCCAGTCAAGCGTTTCCAGGTAGTTGCGCACAAACTGCTTGTCGAAGCTTGGCTGGGGGCCGCCCGGTTGGTACTGGTCGAGCGGCCAGAAGCGCGACGAGTCCGGTGAGAGGGCTTCGTCGATCCAGATCAGGCTGCCATCCTCGAGTACGCCGAATTCGAACTTGGTGTCAGCGATGATAATCCCTTTGTCCCAAGCCATTTCACGGGCTCTCTCGTAGATGGCGATCGAGGCATCGCGTACCTGGATGGCCAGTTCTTCGCCGCACAGACGGACCGCCTCCTCAAAGGAGATATTTTCGTCATGCTCGCCCAGTTCCGCCTTGGTCGAAGGGGTGAAGATAGTTTCGGGGAGCTTGTCGCTCTCCTTGAGACCTTTCGGCAGGGCAATCCCGCAGATGCTGCCGAACTGCTGATATTCCTTCCAGCCGGAACCGGAGATGTAGCTGCGGACGATACATTCCACTGGCAGCGGCTTCGCCTTGCGTACCAGCATACTGCGACCCTCGAGCTGCTCACGATAGGCATGAGTCTCTACAGGGAAATCGTCAACCTCGGTAGCGACGATATGGTTCGGCAGGATGTCGGTCATCTGCTCGAACCAGAAGATCGACATCTGGTTGAGGACCTGTCCTTTTTGGGGAATGCCCTCATCCATAATGACGTCAAATGCCGAAAGGCGATCGCTGGTGACGATCAGGAGATATTCTCCCAGGTCATAAATGTCGCGTACCTTGCCGCGATTGACCAGCTTGAGATCGGGAAAATTGGTTTCCGTAACGATTAAACTCATGGCTGGTTCTCCTTGTTGAGCATATCCTGAAGGCCAGGGGATATCACGATTTCAGCTGAGGCTTTGAGCTCGTCGACGCGCTTCTGTACCGCTTCGGCCTGCTTACGGTTGAGTATGAAGTTGCGGAGCTCCACCTGTTTTGCTTCGTCAAGTTGGTTCAAGTCAGCAGCTTGGCGTGCCTTGACGGCGGCTACGACGAAGCGGTCCTGCACTTCAAAGACCTGTCCCAGACTGCTGGAACCTTCCGGCACATTGAATGCGGCTGTTGCCAGTTCTTCAGAAGAGCCGATGCGGGGAACAAAGGGGCTGTAGGTGCTGGCAAAGAAATCGGTTTCCTCTACTGCGGTTTTCTTGCTGTCGGCAAGCTTTACCAGGCTTTTCCCTTCTTCAAGCCCGGCCAGCAGTTCCTTGGCAGCCGTTTCGGCCAGAACCTTGCCCTGCTCCTTGCGGTAGCTGCCTTCAACCGGAACCCGGACTTTGTCGAATTCGGGGATGTGACTGGCAACCCGTTCTTTCAGGCCGAACAGGAAGGTGCCCTCGTCGGTCATGACCGGTCGTGCCAGATTATTCTCTTCGAGTTGGAAAGCTGCCGAAATGATTTCCTCATTGCGGCCGATGCCGTCAATAGTGTCATTGAGTGCAAAAAGGCCGGTCTCCTTCAGACCGAGTTCGTTGGCGTCGGCGGCAGCCTGCAGATCGCCGGTCTTGCGGTTGATGTTGTAGGCGTCCATTGCTTTCTCAAAGGCATATTGCCTGGACTTCTCTTCGCGCAGGCCCGCCTTGACCATGTCGAGGGCTTCATCCAGGGATCGTACGCCCGCTTCGGTATAAGCCTCTGCCTTGATAATGTGGAAGCCGAAGGGCGTTTCGACCAGGTCGCTGATCTCACCGGGCTTCATGCCGAAGGCTGCCTGTTCAAATGCCGGCACCATGGTGCCGCGCGTAAAAAAGCCCAGGTCGCCGCCTTTGACGGCACTGGCCTTGTCATCGGAATAGGTGCGGGCCAGTTCGACGAAATCTTTGTCAGCTTTTGCATCGGCCAGCAGTTCTGCGGCAAATGCACGCTTCTTGTCCCGGACACTCTGGTCGGCATCCTGTTCTACCTTGATCAGGATGTGCGATGCCTTGATCTGTTCGGGAACATCGAACTGGTCAAGATGCCGACGATAGTATTTTTCCAACTCGGTCTCGTCAAAGGTGATTTCTTCCGCATAGCGTGACGGGACAAATTGCAGGTAGCGCAAGGCAACCCTTTCCGGGATGCGGAAATCTTCCTGGTGAGCATCAAAGTAGGTGGCCAGGTTTTCGTCGGTGATCTTGACCCTGCTTTCGAAAAGGCCGGGGGAAAGCCGCACGAATTCGAGGTTGATCTTGTCATTGTTGAGGCGGAACTCCTCTTCAATCTCTTGATCGGTAACAGTGCTCCCGGCCTGAATCTGCTGGCGGACTTTTCCGGTCAGCAGATCGCGGCGCTGCATCGACTCGAATTCATCGGCATTCAGGCGCTGGTAGGCAAGAACCTGCAGGTAGCGCTCCTTGCTGAAGCGGCCTTCCTGCTGAAAAGCCTGGATGGCAGCGATTGCATCAACCAGTTCTTGCTGGGAAACGGACAGGCCGAGCCGTTCAGCCTCTTCGAGCAGCAGCACCTGGTCAATCAGACCATTGGCGGTTTTCTCAACCAGTTTCAGTTGACGTTCCAGGGCCGGAGAAAACTGCTCCTGGTAAATATTCTGGTAGAGTTGGTAAAGGTTGCTGTAGGCAGCCTGGAAGTCTGTATAGCTGATCGCGGTTTCGTTGACGACGGCGACTGCCTCGCGGCCCTTGTCGTTGTCCGGTCCACCCGGGGCGGTCATCATAGCGTAGCCGATGACGAAGCTGAGAATGATAATTGCAAACGCAATCTTGATGATGAAAGATTTCTGTTTGTTGCGAACCAGATCGAGCATGGGAAATTGTTCTCCTGTCAGTAATCATTGTTGAGTTTCGGAACAGGGACGAATGTTAGACAATCACCCTCTGAAATGCAACACATTTCCCTTTTATTTCTTGAAATACTACAAGGGGTTTGCTAGTGTTAACAACATTTTCTGAAAGTTAGCAAAGGCCTTCCCAGGGCAGTTGAAAGGAGCAGCAAGCAACTATGATAAACCTGTTCGATGCCATACTCGGTATGTTTTCCAACGACCTTGCCATTGACCTGGGCACTGCAAATACCCTGGTTTACCTGAAGGGCAAGGGCGTTGTAGTCAGTGAACCCTCCGTGGTTGCCGTTCAGAAGGACAGCCATGGCCAGAGAAAGGTCCTTGCTGTCGGGACCGAGGCCAACAACATGCTGGGTCGTACACCGGGCAGCATCGTGGCGATCCGTCCGATGAAGGACGGCGTGATCGCGGATTTCGATATCACCGAGGAGATGCTCCGTTACTTTATTCGCAAAATTCATAATCGCAAGGCGCTGGTGCGGCCGCGTATCGTGATCTGTGTGCCCTCCGGGATTACCCAGGTGGAGAAACGTGCGGTTCGTGAGTCTGCCGAATCGGCCGGGGCCAGGGAAGTTTACCTGATCGAGGAGCCGATGGCCGCATCCATAGGCGCCGGTCTGCCGATCACCGAGGCTTCCGGCAACATGATCGTCGATATCGGCGGCGGCACCACCGAGGTGGCAGTTATCTCGCTGGCGGGTATTGTGTATGCCAAGAGCGTCCGGGTCGGCGGCGACAAGATGGACGAAGCCCTGACCCAGCACCTCAAGCGCAAGTACAACCTGCTGATCGGCGAGCGGACTGCCGAGCAGATCAAGATCCAGATCGGCAGCGCCTATCCGGATGACGAAGTGCGGACCATGGATGTCAAGGGGCGCGACTTGGTCAGCGGTATTCCGAAGACTCTGGAGATCGATTCCAATGAGATTCGCGAAGCCCTGCGCGAGCCGATCAACGCGATTCTCGAGGCGGTCAGAATTTCCCTGGAACGTACCCCACCCGAACTGGCGGCCGACATAGTCGACAAAGGCATCGTGCTGGCCGGCGGCGGCGCTCTGCTGCGCAACATGGATGTCCTGATACGTGAGGAAACCGGACTGCCCGTGGTGATCGCAGAGGACCCCCTCTCTTGCGTCGTCCTTGGTTCCGGTAAGGTGCTCGACGAGCTCGACCTTCTTAAGCAGGTGACGGTGACTTCCTGACCCGGTCCCGTGCTTTTGCCAGATGTTTTGTTCGATCGATGATCAAAGGGGGCGGAAGCCCCCTTTTTTTAGTGGATTTTGCACATGTGGGAATGGTGGCGAAAAAACAAGGCGATTCTGCTGGGACTGCTGCTTTTGCTGGCGGCATTGCTCTGGTATTCGGTGAGCCTTCGCCAGCAGAAAGAAACCAATTTATTTGAAGCTCTTGTGCTACGTGTCACCGGGCCGGCCCAGTCCGTATTGACCGATGCGATTAATGGTGTCGCGCACATCTGGGGCAACTACCTCTATCTGGTCGATACGGCTGTGTATAATCGCCAACTCCTGGAACAGAACAGTGCCCTGAAAGCTGAACTCAACCAGTTGAAGGAGATTTCCCTGGAAAATGAGCGTTTGCGTCTGCTGCTTGAATTCAAGGAAAGCCAGCCTGTTCAAACGCTTCCCGCCCGGGTGATTGCTGAAGACGCTTCCAGCTGGTTCCGCACCGTGATGATCGACAAAGGCTCTGCTGACGGCGTACTCGAGGGTATGCCAGTGGTGGTCGCAGAGGGGGTTGTCGGTCGCGTTATTCGTAACGGCCCGCATGAATCAAGGGTTCTGCTGATCACAGACGCAGCCTCGGCAGTTGCTACCCTGATCCAGGACAGCCGGGCCCGCGGCATCTGCCGCGGGCAGGGGCATTCCCTGAATTTCGATTTTGTCCTTCGCAAGGAGGATCTCAAGGTCGGCGAACCGATTATTACCAGCGGGATGGGAGGCATCTTCCCCAAAGGGCTGATGATTGGTCATGTCAAGTCGATAGACCGTCTGGAGTTTGGACTTTTTCAGGCAATCGAGGTGACTCCCTCCGTCGACTTCCCCCGTCTGGAAGAAGTCCTGGTGCTTCTGCGGCAGGTAGACCAATGAACAGGATATTAATCTATCTGGTCCTCGCGGGGATGGCAGTTGTTGTGCAAAGCGCGCTTTTGTCACAGCTTCTGCCGGGAGGTTTCAAGCCGGACCTGCTCCTCATTCTGGTCATATATTTCGGATTGCATGAAAGAACCTGGCGAGGGGCCTGCCTGGTGTATTCGCTTGGCTGGGCTTTTGATGTTTTTGCCGGCAGTTTCCCAGGTTTGCACGGTTTTGTGTTGCTGGCGATTTTTCTGGCGGTCCGCGCTGTCGTATCCCGGGTCAATGCGGAGAGTTCCCTGCTGCTGATGGGACTGGTGCTGCTGGGAAGTCTTCTGCAGGGCTGTTTGACTATTTTTGCCCTCGAATTTTTCGTTGCCGAAGGCAACTTCTGGCCCATGATTTTGGGGCCGCTGCCGTTCCAGGTTATCCTTAACATGTTGGCTGCGTTCCTTCTGCTGAAGCTCGCTCTTTGGTTCCAGTTGACATTTCTGCCCCGGCGTTACGTCCCGGGATTGCGTAAACTAGACAGCCATCATGAGTCTTAATCCGGCTCCCGAAGAGATCCACGGCATCCGCCGCCGGTTTATCATCATTTCCCTGGTTGCTACGGTGGTCTTTGTGATCCTGGCACTGCGACTCTGGTCTCTGCAGGTGTTGGGTGTCGAACATTATCGTGAACTCTCGGAACGCAACCGGACCCGTTATATTTCCATCGACCCTCCTCGCGGGGCGGTTTTCGATCGTCACGGGATTTTGCTGGTCGACAATCGGCCGGCTTTCACCGTTTCTGCCCTGCGCGAGGAAGTTGCCGACCGGTCGGTGTTGTTCGAGTCCCTGTCCCGATTGCTTGAACTCGAGCCGGATATTCTCGAGGAGCGCTGGCAGGAAGGTCAAAGGCTGCCGCGCTACCGCCCCCTGCCTCTCGCTGTGGATGTCGGTCGTGAGGCTATGGAAAGGATTCAGGAGAACGGTGTTGACTTGCCCGGCATTATCACCGAGGTCAAGCCGTTGCGTGCCTACCCGAAGGACAAGCTTGCCGCCCATATGTTCGGCTATCTTGGCGAAATCACGGAACAGCAACTGCGCTCTTCCGATTTCGCCGGTTACCGCTCCGGAAACCTGGTCGGCAAGACAGGGCTCGAGAACCTTTTCGAAGCCGATTTGCACGGTCAGGAGGGGATGAAGCGCATCGAGGTCAATGTCAAGCGGCGGGAGTTGCGCCAGGTCACCACGCGGGATCCTCTGCCGGGTCATCGGATTTATCTGAATCTCGATGCCGGGCTGCAGCAAGCGACCGAGGAGGCTTTCGGCGACCAGGCAGGCGGTGCCGTTGCGCTGGACGTCCACTCCGGCGAGGTTTTGGCCCTGGTCAGTCGCCCCACATTCGATCCGGCGCGTTTTGCCCGTGGCATCAGTCAGGAGGAATGGCGCGACCTGTTGGAAAACCCACAGCATCCGTTGCAGAACAAGGTTCTGCGCGGTCAGTACCCGCCCGGATCAACCTTCAAGATTGTTGTTGCCCTTGCCGCCCTGGAAGCAGGCGTGGCCAGCCCGAAAACCACGGTGGATTGTACGGGAAGCTTCCAGTTAAATCCTTCCTATGAGTATCGCTGCTGGAAAAAAAAGGGCCATGAAAAAACCGATCTGCACAAGGCAATCAAGGAGAGCTGCGATATTTGGTTTTACAAGGTCGGTCTTGAGCTCGGCATCGAGCGAATTGCGGATGCCGCAAGACGTCTGGGCCTGGGCCAGACCCTCGGTTTTCCATTTGGCGGCGAACGTTCCGGCCTGATCCCTGACAAGCAATGGAAGAGGGAGCGTTTCGGTGCCAGCTGGTACAATGGTGAAACGGTTATTGCGTCTATCGGGCAGGGTTTTGTCCTGGCGACGCCACTGCAACTGGCGACCATGACGGCGGCTGTCGCGAATGGAGGAACGGTCTGGAAACCACAGGTAGTGCAGCGTGTCGAAAATCTGGACGGTGAGATTGTCTGGTCCTCCGGCAGCGAGAAAGTATCTGAAACCAAGTGGTCCGAGGCCAGTTTGCAAACTGTTCGCAAGGCGATGGAGGCGGTCGTCAACGACCTGGGCGGCACGGCCTGGCGGAGCCGCCTGGGAGATTTCCGTTTTGCCGGCAAGACCGGGACATCCCAGGTTGTCAGGCGCAAGTCCGACGAGGAAGAGGAGCAGCAGGAAGGTACGGAGGTGATCCCCTACAGATTCCGGGATCACGCCCTGTTTATCGCCTACGCTCCGGCTGAGGATCCCGAACTGGCCATGGCCGTCGTCGTGGAACATGGTGAGCATGGCAGCACTGCTGCCGCCCCGATTGCCAAGGCGATGTTCCAGCAATATTTTAACCTCATCCCCCCCGAGGGGGCCGAACAGGCCGAGCGCTGACAATGTTTGATCGTCGTCTGATGACCCATATGAACTGGCCCTACTTGCTGATGATCTGCCTGGTTGCGGGTATTGGCATCGCCAATCTATATAGTGCTACTTCGTCGTGGAGCATGGCGGCTCAGCCGGTTTACCTGAAACAGACCTATTGGCTTGGGATCGGCCTGTTTATCGCTGCCGTGATCTGCCTGATCGATTATCGTCATCTTGAATATCTGAGCTTCCCTTTTTATGGTGGAACTCTGCTGCTGCTTGTTTTGGTGTTGACTGTTGGCAGGACCAGTATGGGCGCAACCCGCTGGATCAGCCTGGGCGGATTCAACCTGCAACCGAGTGAAATCATGAAGGTCGTGATCATTCTGGCCTTTGCGCGTTATTTCAGTGAAAAAGCACATGTGCGTGGTCTGTCTCTCCGTGAGTTGGTATTGCCGGGATTGATTCTCGGCATCCCGGCGCTGCTGATCATAAAACAGCCGGATCTAGGCACCGCAATGCTGGTGCTGTTGATTGGCGGCAGCATGGCCCTGTTTGCCGGTCTGCGGCGCTCTACCCTGGTCTGGCTGGGGGTTTGCGGTCTGTTCGGGGCGGTTGGCGGCTGGTTTTTGCTGCACGATTACCAGAAAAGGCGCATCATGACTTTCCTTGATCCGGAACAGGATCCACTTGGTGCCGGTTATCACATCATCCAGTCAAAGATTGCGGTTGGCAGCGGCGGCTTCATGGGCTTGGGCTTTATGAAGGGGACCCAGTCTCAGCTTTCTTTCCTGCCGGAGCGCCACACCGATTTCGCTTTTTCGGTCTTTGCCGAGGAGTGGGGATTCTTCGGGTGCCTGTTCCTGCTCCTGCTGTACCTGCTGATTATCATCTGGGGTCTGCACATTGCCCAGAAAGCCGGCGACCGGTTCGGCATGTTCATCGCTTTTGGCGTTTCGGCGATGCTGTTCTGGCATATCGTGGTCAATCTCGGCATGGTGATTGGTTTACTGCCGGTGGTCGGAGTCCCGCTGCCCCTGTTCTCTTACGGTGGGACCAGCATGGTGACCACCATGATCGGCGTCGGTTTGCTGTTGAATGTCAGTATGCGGCGATTTACCTTTTAATTGCGGAATTATAACCAAAACAAAGGTAGTTGGCGTAAAAACGCTCTTACAAAATCAAAACCTTTATCTCACGCACCAAAAATAGGCGCCTTTAGGCGAAGTCCGCTAAGTTCGCCAAGTTAAACCTCAAGACCCGGGTTAAAACACAAAGAACTGCTTTACTTTGCGTACTTTGCGTACTTGCGAACTTGAGTGAGCGCAAGCGAGCGGGCGTGAAAATAGCCTTTGTTTGGGTTATAGACCCGTTTAATTAACCCAACAGCCCCCTAGTTATAGGAAAAACATCTGCTATATTTATGCTAACACGTAGTTTCTTCGCATTGAGTAAATCATGGCCATACACGAAGCACGTTTCTGGGAAAAACTTGCCGATGACAAGGTGCGCTGCAATCTCTGCCGTTTCCATTGTGTGATTGCCGCGGACAGGCGGGGCCGGTGCGGGGTGCGGGAGAACCGGGACGGAATTCTCTATACACTCGTCTACGGACGCAGTATCTCAGAGCAGGTTGACCCGATTGAGAAGAAGCCGCTGTTCCATTTTTATCCTGGCTCGCGGGCCCTTTCGATGGCCACGGTCGGCTGCAACTTCCGTTGCCTGCACTGCCAGAATTCGGAAATATCCCAGTGGCCCCATGACAATCGCGGCATTCCGGGTACTGTTCTGGACCCCGCAACGATTGTGTCCCATGCCCGTGATTATGACTGTATCAGTATTGCCTATACCTATACCGAGCCGACCATCTTTTACGAGTATGCTTTCGACACGGCTGTACAGGCACATGCCGCCGGCATCAAAAATGTTTTTGTCACCAACGGCTACATCACCACCCAGGCTCTGGAAGAAATCTCACCCTATCTTGACGCAGCCAATGTCGATCTCAAGGGGTTTTCAGAGAAATTCTATCGTAAGGTGACCGGAGCGTCGCTGCAGGGCGTGCTTGATTGCCTGAAAGATTATCGGCGGCTGGGAATCTGGCTTGAGGTGACGACGCTGGTGATCCCCGGCTATAACGACAGCGAGTCTGACCTGCGCCAGACCGCCGAATTTATCGCTGGCGAGCTTGGCTGCAGCGTACCATGGCATGTGACGGCTTTTTACCCGGCCTACCGGATGCTCGATCGCCCTCCTACTCCGCTCGCAAGCCTGGTGAGGGCGCGCGAGATCGGACGACAGGCCGGACTGGAGTACGTCTATATGGGCAATGTTGCTGCTGGCGGCGGGGAAGATACGCTTTGTCCCCGCTGTGGAGCTGCCGTCATCCGCAGGCAGGGCTTCCGGTTGTTGGGCGTTGACCTGAAACAGAACCGGTGTGCTCATTGCGACTGTGAGTTGGCCGGGAAATTCTAAAAAATCTGATTATCTTTTTCGTCTTGAGATTCCCCGATCAGAACTTATACCCCACACTGATCCCAAACAGGTAAATATCTGTGTCATACTCGCCATCTGTGGTGTTGACTGGGAAGCCTGCGACTAGTGAACCGAGCGGATCGCCGAGGTCATTCTGTTTGTCGCGCTCCTCGTGGTACTCGTAACCGAAGGCCCCGGAGACGGTCCATTGGCCGAGATTCAGGTCGGTGCCGATTGTGAACAGGTGCGCATCGGAGTCTGGGATGACCGGTTCAAGGGTCGCATCAGGTACGGGGTTTTTGGCATAAAGGTAGCCGGCATTGATGGCCAGGCTATCACTCAGACGATACTGTCCACCGAGATTCCAGGCCCAGGTGGAACGCCAGTCGCGCGGGATGATCTGACTGGCCTGGCCCAGGAACGGATACTGCAGATCCACTTTCAATTGATCGGAAGAAGCCCAGTCTTCCCAGCGGCAGCCGACCTCGATGATCAACTGATCGGTCACCCGGGTGGCTATGCCAGCCACGAACTGGGCCGGCAGACGGATCTCACTACTGCCGTGTCCTTCGGGAAACAGCAGTTCCAGCCTCGGGTCAACATTGCTGTACTTCACGTTCCCAGCGTCGATGTCAATGTCGATTTGGCTGCGGTAGGCCGCGCCCAGGGAAATGCGCTCGGTCAGTTTGTACAGGGCGCCGAGGTTGAAGCCGTGACCCCAACCATCACCGGTGAAAGTTTGTCTGACGTCTGCAAGGGACTCGGCAAGCGGTCCGCCAAGGATCGGTGGCAGCATTCCGCCGACGACCGTCTGATTGATCATGGCCTGCATTTCGGTGTCCAGGTAGAGCAGGTCGTAGCCAATCGCCAGCGAGAGACGGTCGGTGACCCGGAAAGAGACGGCAGGGTTGATGTTCATCGAGAACATTTCCGCGTAGGTGCCCAGATAGCGCCCCTCGTAATCCTTGTCCCACTTGTTGGACAGGCCGAATGGGAACGTAATGCCGACCCCCGCAGTGACTCTCTCACCGGCCTGGTGGGTGTAGTATAAATTCGCCGGGAAGTTCCAGAGATCGTTGGCAGATTCAGTCTGACCGCTGTCGGCGAGTTGGACACTGCGCTTCGATAGGATTGCTGTCGTTCCGAACTCGATCTGACGGCCAGGCACGTCATTGAGCAGGGCCGGGTTGAAATAGAGTGAGGAGGGCCCGGTGGGGTGAGCTACGACGGCGTTGGCCTGCCCGAGTCCGGATGCGCCCTGGGTAAAGACGCCGAAGCCGGAGGCTCCAGCAGTCTGTGCCCACAGGATAGACAACAGGACCACAAATATCTGTAATAATCGGAAAAGTCGGCAAGCTCTGTTGGCGCTGATGTTTTCAGGCATTATAGTCTCCCCGTTCATTGCTTTTGTGTCGTCTATTGTGATAGAAAACAGGTCGGCGCACCTTGTAATCTACCCAAATGTAATGTAAGGACCTGCAGATGACATCACCAATCTATTTCATGGAAAGTGACGAAGAAACTTTCCGGCTCGATAACAAAACCGATGCTGCTTCCGTTCTGGCCCAGGCCAGTTGGGCAGGTCTGCACCCGGGGATGAGTGTTGCCGATGTGGGCTGCGGCCCCGGCAAAACGTCGGCTGCACTGCTGGATGCCGTTCGACCGGGCGGGCGTGTTGTCGGCATAGACGCATCACATGAGCGGCTTGAGTATGCCCAGGAGCACTACGGTACAGAAGGTCTTGAATTTCACCACTCAGATGCCCTGAACGACCTGGAGGGTCTAGGTCCGTTCGATTTTGTCTGGTGCCGTTTCCTGCTGGAATACCACCGTGAGCGTGCCGGTCAGCTCTATGCCAGCCTCGACCGCCTGGTTCGGCCGGGTGGCATCCTCTGCCTGATTGACCTCGACTACAACTGTCTGACCCATTTTGGTCTTCCTGTCCGGCTTGAGGCAACGATCCATCAGATTATCCGGGGCCTGGAGAGGAAAACTGATTTCGACCCGTTCGCCGGTCGGCGCATCTACACCCAGCTGTACGATATGGGCTATCAGGAGTTGGATGTCCAGGTCAGCGCCCATCATCTTATCTTCGGACCACTCGAGGAGAGGGACCGCCACAACTGGGAGCAGAAGCTGAAAGCCGTTGCCCGTCAGGCCAGCTTCACTTTCGACAGTTATCCAGGCGGGTACGAGGAATTCGCCGCAGAGTTCCGGACTTTTTTCGAGGATCCCAGGCGCTTTACCTACACCCCGCTCATCCTTTGCCGTGGCCGCAAACCGTCAGTGAAGTGATTCCGCCTCGCGGGTTTGGCTGACGAAGTCGTTCAGAATCTGTTCGCTCTGTTCATTGAGACCGGTAAACTCCAGCCCATTCCCTTGCGGAAAATTCGGTTTGGCCCTGCGGTCATCAAGGTTGGTCCAGACGACCTTGGCGACAGCCTCTATCGGGGGAGTCTCTGTTCCCGGCAGGCTGAAGGTGATATGGATGACGGTCCCTTCCTTGATCGGTGCCTCCAAGCCGACAAACGCACCCCGCGTACTGATGTCTTCGATCGTGCCAATGCTCGCATGGCTGTTAAACCGCAAGGACGCTGTGGTCTGCCATGGAACACGGGAAGCCCTTCCTCCGCCGCCGCCCTCGAACCCTCCCTCTGGCGGTTTTCCTTTTTGATGGTAAGAGATAAAGGCTTCGACTATGGTCGGATCAAACTTTTTGCCGCTCTGTTCGCGCAGTAATTGATAGGCTGTCTGTTCCGGCATGGGTCCCCGGTAATGGCGTTGCGAGGTGATTGCCTCGAAAAAGTCTGCAACGGAGATGATCCTGGCGCCAAACGGGATCTCCTTGCCCTGCAAGCCATCAGGGTAGCCGCTGCCATCGATGTTTTCGTGATGCGCTCCAGCTATTTCTGGTACCTGGCGATAAATCCCTTCGAAATTGATCTGGGAGAGGATAGAACGGGTTGTCTCGGCGTGGGTTTTGACGATATCGTACTCTTTGTCAGTTAACCGTCCTTCCTTTTTGAGTATCGCGTCCGGGACGCCGATTTTACCATAGTCATGTAACAGCGAAGCGACCCGAATCTGCTCCTGCTCCTCCTCACTCAAAGTTAATGCCTCGCAAATTCCCGAGACATATTCCGTGACTTTTTCACTGTGTCCCGCGGTGAGCGGGTCACGGGCGTCAATACTTGCGGCCAGGACTTGTAGAGTTGATTGAAATTGAAGTTCCTTGCTCAGCAACAGGTCTGCATTGCGAATGCTGATGCCGAGTACGGGGGCGATACCCATGAGCAGGCTGACGTCGCTATGCACCAGGAGACGGTTGGACTTGATGTTGTCGACGGCCAGAATACCGATTGAGGCACCTTCGCAAATGATCGGGCAGCAGATGAAGGAGTGGGTCTGCAGCATCTGGATCAGATCGAGACTACGATGTGACAGGTCATCTTCAAGATTCTGGACGTCATCGACTAAGAACGGAGTCTGCTCATGGAAAGCAACCACAAAGACGCCTTTGGACTCAGTCTTGCTCAGGTTAAAGGCGATACTGTTGAGGGTTTTCAGCTGTTCGTTTGAATAGCCGAAGCCGATCCGGAAAACCAGGTGGGACCGGTCTTCGTCGGCGAGCAGAATCATGCCACGGTCGAAATCGAGCCGGTGGTCAAGCACCTGCACGACGTTGCCGAGAATTTCGTCAACGGCTGTCGGGGCGCTGATCGCCTGGCCTATTTCGTTGGTTATCAGTGCATTGCTGTAATTGAGGTTCATCTGCTCGATCAGCTTTTCACTGGAGTCGACCAGTATATTCAAACTTCGGCTTAGCTCGCGCTTCTCCTGGAACTGGGCCGCCAGGGCAAGAGCCAGAACCAGCGCCGAGGAAACCGGCAACAGGGTGGTGAGCGTTAGTTCGGGAACCCAGCCCGAGGCTGCGGCGCAGGCACAGCCGAGCACCACGACTGAAGCATTCCGGGTGCGTTTCAGAATAGTCGACGCATGTTTTTTCCAGGTGATAATGTAACGGCAGCGGTCACTGTTTTTAAATACACATTCTGGCTGCTCGATCTGCGGCAGCTGGTTGTTAAACATCAAGCAGACCGCTTCGAAAATGCCGATGCGGTTTTCACATTGGAACGGCTTCTCCACCACGCCTTCCAGGGGAGTGACCGTCACTTCAACCCGGTTCGCGGCCAGTGAGCGTGAATCGAAGAGGGTGGAACGGGTAAATTTTGAAGAAGTCCTGCGCACCAGCTTGAAGGCATGGGTCGGACCCACCATGCCCAGAATATACTGGCGCATGGCACCCATTGCTTCAGGTGTGGCCGAGTAGCGACCAGCCTCGCGCGCAATCTGTTCGTTGCCGGTCAGTTCGACGGTTTTTTCGTAAAACCTGTCGATCTGCTCCTGGGTAAACCAGTGTGCCTGGTCAGCAACTTCGTAACCTTTCATCCCGGCATAGTTGAAGATTTCGCCGATTTTGACATCGGGATAACGCTTTTTCAACAGCTTGATGTAGGTGTCAATAATCCTGCTGTTGTAGAGTTCTTTTTCCCGTCTCACGCTGCCGGTCATTTCCGTACCCTTTTTTTGTCGCGAGTTAACCGGCGGAACAGGTTGTTGCAAAATTCAAAATAGGGGTCCAGGTTGCGGCAGTCGAGAACCCACAGGTTATAGTGCTTTTCTATCTCGATCGAGTGACTGACGACATACTCCTTGGGGTAGGTCAGTACCGGGATCTTCTTCTGGGGAAATTTTGAGGCCAACATCGAGATCGCGGTGAAAAAAGCTTCGCGAGGCAGGGTTTGCGGATCGAGGATCAGCACGGTGATGGCGTTGGTCAGGTTCGACAGATTGAGGCCGACCTCGGTGTTCAGGACGACAAACACGGCTATGGTCGCCCCGTTGTGCTTCAGGGCGAACAGGGTCTGCTGTCGTTGGAAGCCCGCCATCTCGTAACTGATATTCAATTCCTGGTCGTCGGGGTGTTCCGGTATCAGGTCCAGCCCCTGCAGCATGAGGCCACCTGATTTTCCTTTGTAAAAAGCCTCGAGGTTGAGCAGATCCTCATTTTGGGCTGGAGCCAGTTCCCACGGCCCGTCATCCTTCCACTGCAGGTCGAATTTTTTCTGATAATGGAAGTAGGCCAGAGTGTCCACGGAACAGCAGGAAGGGTCGTTGTAATGACTTGCGACACCTCCAAACACGCGTTGCGGGAAGCGATTTTCCGGACGGAAATAGCACATGACGTAGTCCATGTGCGCCGAATAGAGCCCCTGGGATTCATTGACGGCCTCACCCACCAACTGTAAAGTTTCAAGCCCGGCTTGGCGTGAACGGGTCCGGTCCGCCGCATGGTGGTGTATCAGCCATGAATTACTGTGAGTACGCAGCATGGCAAGATGACCGGTGATGTGGCTGTTCTCCTGGTAGATGAAATGTCGGGTGATCTCGGGAGCCTTGGCGTAGAGTTTCGAATATATCTGCCTGAATTCTCTGCGATGTTCCTGGAGCGAACGATACTTCTTAGGATAGATGAACCCGCTTTCGAAGAAAAATTCCCACAGCTTGTCGATATCGATATGCGGGCAAACTCCCTTGTTGCGGTTCTCGGCGCGATGCAGCAGGGCCATCAGCTGGGTGTGGTCGGTAATTGACATGTCCAGAATGGCAAGACCGCTTCGCAATTGGCCATTGCTGCCAGCAGGGTTGTCGGATTTGCTGTGGACAACCTGGGACTGACAGCGCAGGCTGAGGGAGTCGCTCAGGTGCAGCTCAAGGTCCTCCAGGATCATTCCTGGCAGCAACAGCGCTTCCTGGGGATCCTCGATCACGCCAAAGCCCGAGCCGGACAGGTCTAAAACGTCGAGACGACATGTGCGGCCGGTCAGGGGGTGAGTGAACACGGCCAGGGGGGCAGGTCGGAGTTCAATACGGCGGGTGCGGTGCTTTTTATTGGGGAACCGATGCTGCCCGGCCGATTCCGGCAGAATGACAACAGTCTGTTGCTGACGGTTGCCCTGACGCCTCAATATCTGTCCTGGAATGATCAGTTGGGTTTGCTCGTGGCGGTTGAGGATCAGGGTGACCGGCTCCCCGGAATCAAGCCAGTGAAAGGTTTGAGGAGGTTGAGCCCTGAGGTCCAGGCGGAACGCCGCCGCGCTGAAGTCGACTAATTCGCCTGAGAACGTGGTGCCGTTCTGAATGATGCTGGCCTGGATGTTTTTGCAGAAGTGGCGCCTGATCTTGCGTAGGGCCAGTTCCCGGCAATCATCCGGCAACTGGCAGGTAAAACCGTCCACGGTAAAGGTTGCCTTGTCGACAAGAACCTGCAAGACATGGCTCCCACTGGGAACCTCCAGATGACGCAGGACGAAATCTCCCCGCAGTACGCTCTCGGGCAGAGGTTCCGACCAGTAGCAGGTGAGGCTCGATCCGCTGCAGGGCTGCGGTTCGGAAAACAGGCGCAGGCTGCGGCCGTGCTGTTTGTGCTTGAGAAGGACTGTCAGCGGGGCTGACTGGAAGTGTAGATAGTTGAGCCGGTTGATCAGGGCTTCTCGCCGCACCCTGCGGCTCGAGGTAAGAGCAGGGACCACAGCACGCACACCAGCAGGAGGCTGCTTATATTCCGCCGCTGCTTTTTGGGCAGGCGTTTTCACTTCAACGCTACGCACAAAAATAACCTTGTTGACCTCTGGACGTTATTCCCCTCCGTCACGGCAACCCCGAACTGAATGACTCAGAAAAATAATTTGTTTCCATCCTGAATTTCCGAATGGATACTAATTGGATGAAATTATGCACAATTATATGTAATTGAATCTAATTGTCAAGAAATTAGATTCAAAAGAGATTCAAAAGAATCCCTTATCTGAGTTAAATTTGTCGATATCTTGTATGTGTAAATGGATCTGGAAGTGATTTGGAGAGCAGAGTTGGACGGTTTTTACAGCGAATGGCCATGCAGGAATTCGCGTGCCTTGTGGATGTCCTGGTCTTCACCGAGCAGCATGAGGGTGTCGCCCGCCTCCAGTCGCAATTCGGCGGAAGGGCTGTAGATGACCCGTTCGTGGCGAACGACGCCCATAACCGAAGCACCAGTAACAACGCGGAAGTTGAGCTCCGCCAGGCTTTTGCCCAGGCATGGCGAATCGTCGGGAACAGCCTGGATTTCGATCTCTCCTCCGTCGAGCACGGACAGGTATCCAGCCAGGTTGCGGGTTTGCAGGTCGCGCTGCTGGTAGCGTTGGAGGTGTTCTTCACGTAGGGTAGAGAGTATTTTCAAAATCCTGCCTTCCGAAATATGGAACTTTCTCAGCAGGAAGGTTGCCAGTTCCAGACCGGCCCCGAACTCGTCGGTGATGATTTCGTCGGCGCCGAGTTTTTGCAGATACTCGATGTTCGCGACGAAGCGTGTTCGGGCGAGGATGTAGATATCCGGGTTCAATTCCCTGGCCGTGGGGATGACCCTTGCCAGCGCGGACGGGTCGTTGATGGCCAAGACCAGAGCACTGGCTTTTTTAATGCCGGCGCCTTCAAGAACTGCGGGTGCCGTAGTGTCTCCATGGATGATGATATCGCCCGATTGACGTGCAAGGTGGACCGCTTCGCCGTTTATTTCGACATGGATATAAGGCAGGTGCATCTTGCGGAGCGTGTGGGCGACGTTGCGTCCGGACAGCCCATATCCGGCAATCACCACATGACCTTCCAGGTTGCCGGTCCGTTCCTTGTCTTCGCTCGTTTCGTACTCATCTGACCTGCGTAACCATCCGGCGATACGCGAAGCGATGGCGTGCGAGTGGCCGAAAATCAGCGGTGTGAACATCATCGACAGGGCGACAACTGACAGGGCCAGATGATAGGTTTCTTCCGGCATGGCACCCACCGACAGAGCCTGTTTTAGCAGGATGAAAGAAAATTCGCCGACCTGGAAGATCATCAGGCCGCTGGTCAGGGCGGTTCGTAGCGGATAGCGAACCGCCATAGCTGCCAGGGTGCCCGCGGCAACCTTGATCAGGCTGAGCAGCAGAAGCCCGGCCAACACAAATGGCCACATGTCTGTCAGCACCCGGATATTGATGAGCATACCGATCGAGATAAAAAAGACCGCCAGGAAGACATCACGGAATGGGATGATGTCGGCCAGAACCTGATGCGAGGAGTCGGATTCGGCCAGAGCCAGTCCGGCCAGGAATGCTCCAAGTGCCAGGGACAGACCCGCCAAGGCCGTGGCCCAGGCGGTTCCCAGCACCAGGGCGAGGATGGTCAGGCGGAAGAGTTCGGGTGACCGGGTACGTAAAATGCCCCGCAGAAACGGCTTGAGCAGGTGGCGGGCGAACACGTAAATTCCGACCATGATCAGCCCGGCACGTACAAAAGTCCATGCAGAGAACTCATGTGATCGGGGGCCGAGCAGGGGCAGACTGACCAGGAAGAAAATGACGCACAGGTCCTGGAAAAGCAGGATGCTCAGAGATATCCGGCCATGAGCGGAGTCGACTTCACCACTCTCCAGAAGCAGTTTGAGAACGATCGCTGTTGAGGAAAGCGCCATTGCCATACCCAGGCTGGCGGCTGCGGGCAGGTTCATGCCCATCAGCCAGGAGCAGGCGAAAACAATGAGGCCGGTTGTGGTGACCTGGATGGAGCCTGAACGCAACAGGAGGGTTTTAAGGCGGAAGATGCGGCTATAGGAGAACTCGAGACCGATAGTGAACAGCAGTAAAATGACGCCGATCTCTGCAACCATTTCGACTTCGTGGACAGCACCGATCAGGTGAAACCCGTAAGGGCCGACCACCAGGCCGGTGACTAGGTAGCCGACGATCGGTGACTGACGCAGCCAGCTGAACAGGTAGGCATTTGCCAGGGCGAGGCAGATCAGTATCAGGATGTCCTGCAACAAGGTGAGATCAGGCATGCGCAGCCCTCGAGACGTATCTTATCAGAAAAAAACGTAACTATTCAGCATCTCAGCGATGGCATGTGGTCTACAGCCATTGCCTGCGTCCAATGTTGTCACTTAACTTCCCGCAAGCAACAGCTATAGCCCACATGC
>DAOVNV010000234.1 GCA_030630015.1 Desulfuromonadales bacterium
CCAAAGACCAGGTTATCGAAAACCTGGAAAAGGTGCGACAGCATGAAGGCCCTCCCAGGACTTTCTGGCCTACTCTTCTGGAAAATTCTGCGCGCCTGGCTGAAGCTAACTTCGGTTTGATACTGGTTCAGGACAATGTCGATGCGCCATGGAAAA
The DNA here is from genome assembly GCA_030630015.1 of Desulfuromonadales bacterium. Classification (GTDB taxonomy): domain Bacteria; phylum Desulfobacterota; class Desulfuromonadia; order Desulfuromonadales; family BM103; genus JAQYVZ01. The sequence continues at coordinate 157 of DAOVNV010000234.1, forward strand.
CTCTCTGTCTCTGGCCACCCAGGGAACGAGGACTTTTGCAGTCGGCAGACTTGGTCAAAAAGGTTGAAGCCGTTGCCAACGCCTCGGTTGCGCAGAAGTGTGCCTGGGACAGTAAGCTGCCGGGGGGCAGCAGGAAGGAACATGCGGCGATTCTGGGGATCCGTTTCGAACTCCTTGAGGAAGGCTGTGAGAGCGTAGCAGTCTTTCTCCTGGGCAACGGGGCTGAGCAGAACCTCGAAGGAGTTGCAACCAATCTCAAACTGATTGCCGATACGCCGGCTATTTATCAACTCGGCCGCATGGCCCGACAGGCCAAGGATGATGTAAACCAGTTCTCGGAAGCCCTGGACCTGATGCTGCTGCTCAACGCTGAGGAGCGCCATCTGGCAGCCGCCATGACCTTCTGCAATGAAATAGCTTCCCGCTATCTTTGCAGCAGAGTCAGTCTGGGGTGGCTTGAGGGTGGCTATGTCCGACTCCAGGCGATCAGTCACATGGAACGCTTCGAGAAGAAAATGGAGGTGGTGCAGGCCCTGGAAACAGTTATGGAGGAGGCTTTTGACCAGGATGAAGAGATTGTCTGGCCGCAACCGGACGACAGCACGGCCGTCACCAGGGATCACGAGACCTACATTCGGGAACAGGGTGTGCCGTTCATGGTTTCTTTGCCACTTCGTCTTGAAGATTCAGTCGTCGCCGTGCTCTGCTGTGAACGTGCCGGTGAAGCTTTTTCCGGGTCAGACCTGAGAGGTCTGCGCGTGTTGTGTGACCAGGCTGCCCGGCGATTGGGCGATCTCAAGGAGCATGACCGCTGGTTCGGTGCCAGGATTGCAGCGGATCTGCGTAAAAAAATCCCGAAATTAAAGAGCGCTGAGCACACCTTTGCCAAGGTAATTGGCCTGATCCTTTGCCTCATATTGGCCTTCTTGCTGTTTGGCCGACTGCCCTATCGAGTAGAGACTCCCTTTATCCTGCGCACTGATGATGTCAAGTATCTGCCGGCTGCCCACGATGGCTACATCGATGATGTATCGGTTCGTATCGGTGATCGGGTCGACGAGGGAACGCTGCTCCTGACTCTCGATACACGCGAATTACTACTCGAGGAGTCGGCAGCAATTGCCAACCTGAACCGCTATTCACGAGAAGCTGAGAAGGCCAGAGCGGAAAAAGCTTTGGCAGAAATGAAGATCTCCATGGCTCTGGCTGCTCAAGCCAAGGTGCAGCTCGACCTGATCCGCTACAAGTTGGATCATTCTGAAGTACGCGCACCCTTCCAGGGGATTGTGGTCGAGGGGGAGCTTGAGGAACTGCAGGGCGCACCGGTCAACAAAGGGGATGTACTTTTCAAGGTCGCTCACCTGGAGAAGATGTATGTTGAGTTCGAGATCAACGAGCGGGATGTTCACGAACTTTCAAATGGGCTCGCTGGCGAAATCGCTTTTGTGAGTCAGCCAAAACTAAAGTTTCCGGTGGAATTGGAACGGGTTGATCCGGTTTCCCAGGCCAAGGAAGAAGGCAATATCTTTCTAGCCCGCGGCGTGTTTTCTGGGGAAAAAGCTGACTGGTGGCGGCCGGGGATGAGCGGTATAGCAAAAATTGATGTCGGCAGTCGTAACGTTCTGTGGATCCTGACGCATCGCACCGTCGATTTCTTCCGCATGTTGCTGTGGTGGTAGTATGGCCAAGAACAGTAAAACCTTCAGTGAATCCTGGCATCGCATTGTCGATCAAAAAATCAGCTTGCGGGCCAATGTCAAAGTCCGCAAGCAGTATTTTCGGGGGGAGCTGTGGTACGTCCTCCAGGATCCATTCAACAACCAGTTTTTCCGCCTGCGGCCAAGTGCCCACGAGCTTGTCATTCGCCTTCGTCAAGATCGTACTGTCGGTGAGATCTGGGAAGAGAGCCTCGAACGCGATCCCGATGGTGTCCCCGGGCAGGAAGAAGTCATTCAACTGCTGTCCCAGCTGCATTTTGCAAATCTCCTCTATTATGAACGTCCTTCGGACAGTGCGAACCTGTTCGACCGCTACAAGCGCCGTAAACAACGTGAACTGAAATCAAAACTGCTCAGCATCATGTTTTTCCGGCTGCCGCTGTTCGATCCGGACCGCCTCCTGAAACGCTGCATGCCGGTCACCAAACTGATGGTCAACTACTGGGCTGCGCTGGTCTGGTTGGCCGTGGTCGGCTTTGCCTTGAAGCTGGTTTTCGATCGGTTCGACGAAGTATCTTCCCAGGCGCAGGGCCTGCTCTCGCCAGACAACCTGTTCTTCCTCTATCTTGGTCTGATACTGATCAAAGCCTTGCATGAAATCGGGCATGCTGTCGTTTGCAGGCACTTCGGCGGCGAGGTCCACACCATGGGAATCATGTTCCTGATCTTCACACCGATTCCATACATGGATGCCACCTCCAGTTGGGCTTTCCGCAGCCGCTGGCGCAGGGCCTTTGTCGGTGGAGCCGGTATGATTGTGGAAATTTTCGCCGCTGGGCTGGCAACTTTTGTCTGGGCCTATACCGGACCGGGAGTTGTGCACAGCGTAGCTTACAACATGATGTTTATCGCCTCAGTTTCAACCGTACTTTTCAATGCCAACCCCCTGCTGCGTTTTGACGGTTATTACATTCTTTCCGATCTGCTCGACATCCCGAACCTGCACACTCGCTCACGTCTTTACCTTCGCCACCTTGTCGAATATTACGTGTTCGCTTACGAAGATTCGACAAACCCGGTCCAGACTCGCAGGGAGGCTACCTGGCTGGCAATCTTCGGGGTCCTAAGCGGTATTTACCGAATTGTTGTGTTCACCGGAATTATCCTTTTCGTAGCAGACCAGTTCTTGCTTGCCGGACTGATTATGGCTCTGATCTGCGTCATCTCCTGGGGGATCGTGCCGCTGTTCAAGTTTATCCAGTACCTGGCGACCAGCCCCCGGCTGGCAAGAACGCGGCTGCGGGCAGTAGGGATCAGCCTGGGCCTTTTTTCCTCAGTCATTTTCTTCCTTGCTATCTGCCCTTTCCCAAACCGGTTCCGGGCTCCGGGGGTGTTGCAGGCCGTACAGCATATCCAGGTTGTCAACCACACCTCCGGCTATGTTGATGCCG
>DAOVNV010000034.1 GCA_030630015.1 Desulfuromonadales bacterium
AAACTTTTTTCTCGCTACGCCGCCTGAAACAACGTTGACCATGCTCTGCACCCTGGCGTTTCGAAATCTGTGGCGCAACCGGCGCCGCACCCTGCTGACCCTCTCGGCCATGGTGGTCTCCGCCAGCCTGCTGATCCTGTCTCTGGGAGTTTTCTCCGGCATGTTCGAGGATATGCTTTCCTCGGCCACCGAGCAGTATTACGGCCACCTGGTCCTGGCCCACCCCAATTATCACCAGCGCCGTGATATGTTCGCCCACCTGCCCCAAGAGGTGACCGAAGCCGCTCCACTGCAGCAGGCAACAGAAATAGAGGGGCGTTCGCCGCGCTTGCGAAGTTTCGGCCTGCTCTCCTGCAAGGACAGCAGTCAACCGACTGAGGTAATGGGCATCATCCCGCAACTCGAACGGCAGGTCACCACGCTCCACGAAAAGATCACGCAGGGCCGATACCTGGTGCCAGACGACCCGAACGGCATTGTCCTGGGAGAGGGATTGGCCCGCAAACTCGAACTTGCAATCGGCGATGAAGCGGTGTTCGTGACCCAGGCCGCCGACGGGTCGATCGGCAACGACCTGCTGTACGTGCGCGGCATTTTTGCCACAGGAGACAGCCGCAGTGATAACCGCCTCGTGCTGGCTTCACTGCCGTGGCTGCAGGCAACAATCGCTCTCGAAGGCAGGATTCACGAAGTCGCCATGGCAGTCAACGACCCGATGCAGGCGGCGGCTATTGCCGACCGGGTCAATGCTGCCCTGATAGGGCAAGTTGAAATCCTCGACTGGGGCGACCTGCTGCCCGAAATGCGTGAGGCGATCGCCGCCTACGATGTCAGCCGGATGATTATGGTCATCATCCTCTACCTGGCGACCGGTCTGGGGATCCTCAACACCTTCTTCATGTCGGTCATGGAACGCACCCGGGAGTTCGGCATCCTCATGGCCCAAGGGATGAGTCCCTGGTCGGTACGCAGGCTGGTCATGCTCGAAACCCTGCTGATGGGCTGCATCGCCCTGCTGATCGGCCTGCTGCTCGGCGCGCTGATGACTTTTTACATGGCAACAGTCGGCGTCGACCTGTCCGGGCACATCACGCCGGTGACCTATGCGGGCGGCACCATCCTGCCCCGCTTGCACGCGGTCTTCGAACCGGGCAATTTTTACGTCCCGGCCGGCATGCTATTGGTGGTTTGTCTGGCCGCCGGTTTCCTTCCCGCCAACCGGGCCGCCCGGCTCAACCCGGTCGTCGCGATCAGGGAGGAATAATTTTGATGGACACTTTTCGACTGGCCTGGAAAAACCTCTGGCGCAATCGCAGGCGCACCCTGATCACCCTTACGGCCATTGCCTTCAGCATCATGCTGGTCCAGGCTTCTCACAACCTCTCCTTCGGCGTCTACGAGCGCATGGTTGACAGCGGCGTGCGGGCGGGGTCCGGCCACATCGCCGTCTACCGCGACGGCTACCTGGATGGACGTGAGGAGACGCTCAACTTCAATGACGGAAACCTCGTTAATGAGATCGAAGCATTGGAGGGCGTCAGCCGAGTGCTGCCGCGACTCTACATCCCGGGACTGGCCCAGTCGAGCCGGGAGAGCCGTGGGATTCTCCTGATCGGCGTCGACCCTGAGCGTGAAAAACTGTTCAACCCCTTCCTGCAGAAACTGACTGATGATGAAATGATCCGTTCAACGGATGCACGTGACGCAATCATCGGCTGGCGACTCATGGATGAGCTACAGATCCGGCCGGGCCAAAAATTCGTCGTCACCGCCCAGCACAGCGACGGCACTTTGCACGGTGAATTGCTGCGGGTGCGCGGCGTTGTCCAATCCGGCATCAAGGATATCGACAGCTCCCTGATTATGGTCGGCCGGGAACGAGCTGCCTTGCTGATCGGCCAACCCGGCAAAACCCATGAACTGGCGATCATCCTGCGGACGGCAAAACTGGACCGGCAGGTTTTCCCCAAGGTTGCCGAGCTGGTTAAAAAACAGCCGGAATTGCAGGCCGTTGCCTGGGAGACCGCCATGCCGAACCTGGCCAATGCCATCAAGCTCGATTATGCCAGCTCGCAATTCATCTTCCTGATCATCCTGGCCATTGTCACCATCGGCGTGATCAATACCCTGCTCATGTCTGTCATGGAGCGGATGCGCGAATTCGGCGTGATCCTGGCCCTCGGCAGCACGCCGCTGCGTCTGCGCTGGACCATCCTGGTGGAGGCCTGCCTGCTCGGGGCCGTTGCCGCCTTGCTGGGCAGCCTGCTCGGCAGCCTGGCCACCTGGTATTTGTGGTCGGTCGGTATCAATCTAGAAACCTTTGTCCCCGAAACGCTCGAATTCGGCGGTGTCGTCTTCGAGCCGGTCCTGCGCGCGACCTGGGACATCGCATGGATGATCAAGATCGCCTTCTACGTGGTCGGATTGACCCTGCTCGCGTCACTTTACCCGGCTGTCAAAGCCGGACGGATCGCCCCGGTGGAGGCGATGAGACATCATTAAACCAGGGACGCGGAACGCGGAACGAGGGACGAGAAAGGCCAAACAAAACCTTTAGACGTTTAGGACAGAGGCCCCTATTATGAGTAGAATGACGATGAAACATGATTTTGATTTTCGCGTACCACGTCCCGCGTCCCGAGGTCCTAAATGCCTTTAATCGAACTGAAAGAAGTCTCGAAGATTTACCGGACCGGCAACCTGGAGGTACCGGCCTTGACCGATATTTCCCTGAGCTTTAATGCCGGAGAATTCGCGGTGCTGGCCGGGCCGTCCGGATCGGGCAAGACCACAGCCCTGAACCTGATCGGCTGCCTCGACCGGCCAACCTCCGGACAGGTCCTGCTCGATGGCAAGGACATGGGAGAGGCGAAGTCGAAAGAGCTCGCCAATTTTCGACTGCAGCACATCGGGTTCATTTTCCAGTCCTACAACCTGATCCCGGTGCTGACTGCTGCGGAAAATGCCGAGTTCACCCTGATGCTCAGGGGAGTCGCTCATGCAAAAAGGCGACAACGGGTCAAACAGCTCTTCGACGAACTGGGCATCAGCGGCTTGGAGAACAGAAAGCCGGCTGATCTCTCCGGCGGTCAGCAGCAACGTGTGGCCATTGCCCGCGCCATAGCCGCTGAACCACACGTGATCCTGGCCGATGAACCAACCGCCAATCTCGACTCGCACACAGCCGAAGATCTGCTTGCCCTGATGCGTCGCCTGAATACTGAGCGGGGCACGACATTCCTGTTCAGTTCGCACGATGATCGGGTCATTGCCCAGGCCCGCCGGGTCATCCGGCTGGAAGACGGTCGTCTGTATGATGATACGGGTTTGCTCACATGAGAAAGCGGCCACGACCTTTGCGACGTCTCTGCCTGCCCCTTGGGGCACTGCTCCTGGCTGGCCTGTGCCTGGCAAGGCCGGTCCAGGCCGCCGCTCCGGAGTGGTCCGGATCCTTCAAGTCGCTTGACTTGTATGGGGAAACCGCCCCGGCAGACACTTTTCCCAGTTATAAACTGTCAAGCAACCGTTTCCGTCTCAACCTCGACTGGGCACTGAATGAAACAATCCGGCTGGAATCCTCCTTCGACTATCAATTGCTCTGGACCAATCCTGCCGGTGTCGTGCCCCTGCCAGGCAACGGCGTGAACCGGAAACTTGATCTGGACACCACCTGGCAGCATGACGATGCCTGGAGCAGCCGTCTGCAACTCGATCACCTTAACTTGCACTTCCGTTCCGATCGGCTGGATGTGGTCGTTGGCCGCCAGGCTATCGGCTTCGGCCGCATCGTGATTTTCTCTCCGCTGGATATCATTGCCCCCTTCCCGCCGGATGCACTGGATACAGATGTCCGCCCCGGCATCGATGCAATACGCCTGACCGGATATTACGGATTTGACGGGCAGTTAGGAGGCATCTTTGTCTGGGGCGACGAACCCCGCCACAACTCCTGGCTGCTGACCTGGTCGGACAATCGGCACGGTCTCGACCTGCTGGCGATCAGCGGCCGCCTGCGGGATCACCCGATGCTTGGTTTTGGGGTGGCCGGCAGCCTGGGCACCTTGGGCCTGAAGGGTGAGATCGCCTTCTACGATGGCCAAAGGACTAATGAACCTTTTGAGGACCTGTATGCATCTTTTGCCATCGGGGCGATGGAAGCCTGGTACCGTTTCGACAATGGGCTGACCCTGATCGGTCAGTATCTCTACAACGGTCCCGGAACTGACGAGCCGCGGGACTACCCGACCATCGCTGCATCCGCCCCCCTGAACGAGGGGTTGACTTCTCTGCTGGGCCGTAACTACCTGCTCCTCGCCCCCTCTTACCAGCTTCATCCACTGGCGACGTTGCAAGGCCTGATCATCTTGAACCTTGATGATGACTCGCTATTGGTCAGGCCGACACTCAGCCTCGATCTGGTCGACAACTTTTCCCTGGAAATCTTCTGGGCTTTCAATGCCGGCAAAAGTCCACAGACCATCTCCAGTTTCCTTCCCTCCACGCCCCGCAGCGAATTCGGAACTCGAAGCGATGGCGGCGGCATCTTCCTGAAATATTATTTCTGAACAAAAGTATACCCTTTTTATACTCAAAACGTTGCAGTCTGCAAAAGCCTTGGTATCCTTGTCTGACAAACTTAAGACGTTAGAGCCTTTACAAGTATCTGGCATATAAGGGAGGAGAGAGATGAAATTATTGAAATTTTCTTTGATGACTGTTTTCGCTGTTGTTTTCGGCCTGACCGGAACAGCCGAGGCCGGCCAGCGAGCGGGGGCCTTCAGCCTATCACCTATGATTGGCTACCATGTCTTCGATAGTGATCAGAAACTCGACGATGCTGCGGCCTACGGACTTACCCTGGGCTATAACCTCTCAAAACGTTGGGCGGTCGAACTTGACGGCCGCTACACGCCAACCGATACCGACTTCAAAAGCGGCGAGGGTTCTAACGTTGATGTGGATGTTTGGAACTACTCTCTCAATGCTCTTTATCATTTCAATCCGGATGGGCCGTTCGTCCCTTACCTGACAGCCGGTTTTGGCAATTCTGTCTACTTAGCTGACGGCTATAAGGATGATGAAGATTTCATGCTGAACTGGGGTATCGGCGCCAAATATTTCTTCAGTGAAGATACCGCCCTGAGACTGGAAGCACGCCACATTGCCGGGTTTCATTCAGATGACAGGTGGAATGTGGCTGGAACCGGCGACAATACCGAGCACAATTTCATCATCTCGGCCGGCCTGTTTTTCCAGTTTGGCGGCGTAATGCCTGCGCCCCCTCCACCGGCTGACAGTGATCTGGACGGCATTCCCGACAGCCGGGACAAGTGCCCAGACACACCGCTTGGAACCCTGGTTGATGCCGTTGGTTGTCCTCCTGTCGAAAAAGTTGTACCGCCACCGCCTCGTAGAAAACCGGTCGATCGTGACTCCGATGGCGACGGTGTGCTTGACAGTCGTGACAAATGTCCTGACACGCCCAAGGGAGTGATCGTCGACGAAGACGGCTGCCCGATCAAGTTCACCCTGCAGATCGAGTTTGATTTCGACAAGTCCCAAGTGCGCCCCGAATATCAAGAGCTCCTTAAGGAGGCCGCTGCCTTTATCCACAAGTACCCGGAGACCAAATTCCTGCTGGCCGGCCACACCGACAGCCGGGGATCGGATGCCTACAACAAGGCCTTGTCGGGACGGCGCGCTGCAGCCGTCAAGAAATACCTGGTTGAAGAGTTCGGTATCGGCGCGCACCTGCTCTATCCGCGCGGCTATGGAGAATCCCAGCCCGTTGCCAGCAACGACACGGATGAAGGCCGACAGAGCAACCGACGGGTTGAAGTCATCTGCTGCGTAATCATTCCTCCGGAGGAGTAGAGAGCTCACTCATGTAAAATCGAGAGAAAGAGCTTGGGAGGGTAAGTGGAAGGCTAGAGGAACCAGCTAATACTTACTTGGGGTAGAACGGGAACGGATGAATATTCGTTCCCGTTCTTGTTTTCAGGTAACTATTCAGCTGTCTGACTAACCGCACAGCATGTGGGCTATAGCTGTTGCTTGCGGGAAGTTAAGTGACAACATTGGACGCAGGCAATGGCTGTAGACCACATGCCCTCATTGAGATGCTGAATAGTTGCGTTTTTAGTTCTGTAACTTACTACTGGAGCCAAATTACTGTTTCTTCTCCGCAACCAACAGATAAGGAGCTACGGAGTGATTGGCAACAACCATGTGCAGGACTTGCCAGGCGTCACTGGGCAAGCCGCTCAGCAGTTCCGTAACAGCAGCGCCTTCCTCGGCTCCTCCGGAGTGACCTGGATAGACCGTCACTGCCATACGACCACCTTTACACAGCAATTGAAGCCCCTGGCGTAAAGCCTCGACGGTCGTCGACAGACAGGTGGTCTGCTCTGGATCGCCGCCGGGGAGATAACCCAAGTTCGCCACAACGGCCCGCAATTCCGGGCCGACAAATTTTTTCAGGTCAGTGTGACAACCCTGAATCAGATAGCAGCCCGGCAACTTGGGAATAGCTTGGTCTTCCAACCAGAAGACCGGTTCCCGGCCGGAGGAACTGAGTCTCTCTGCAGTCTGGTCAAGGGCTTTCGCCTGGATATCAAAGGCAACAACCCGCCCATCTACTCCGACAGCATCGGCAAGCATCAGGGTATCGCGCCCCTTTCCGGCCGTCAGGTCAACCGCCAGGTCGCCCGGCCGCAGAACTTCCTGCAGAAGGGTGTGGCTCCAGGAAACGATGCGGGTTAAAGGCATGGGACGAGGAACGCGGAACGAGGAACGCGAAAAGATCTCTTCTGAGACAAGTTTTGGGCGATTATTGACACTTTGTTCTCTGCAGACATACGTCCCTCAAAAATCTCCACCCGCTTGCCACGCCATGGCCTTGGCGACGGCGGGCTACTCGCCACTGGTTTCGTTAAGGACCATGACCTTGCGGTCAATGACGTCCTTGTGGGACAGGCGCAACAGGAGTGCGAGTTGGCGGGCCAGAGCGGCTTCGTATTTATCGAGGGTGCCGTCCGCGTAAATGATGCGCCAGAGAGCTTCCATGACATCGAGTTTTTCCTCGCGTGAAAAGTGTGCATTGATTTCACGAGCGAACTGGAAGAGATCGAGGCTCTCGTCCCTTTCCTGATGCGCATAGTCAACCAGTTCGGCAACCGCAGCCGCTGACATCTCGAACTTATGTGCGAGCAGATCATGAACCACGCGCGCTTCAACTGCGTGGTAGTGACCATCACTGTGGGCCACCTCAAGCAGCAACGCACAGGTCGCAACCTGAACACGCTCAAAACGTTCCTCATTGCTTACAGTGGTTTCTGACTGCAGCAGATTTTTAATCAGGCCAATCACGCTTCCTACCTTTCGCCAAACCGGATCACCCGGGCTTTTTCAAGAGTAATCAGCCCCCCCTGAAACATGCCCTCGATCAGCGGTAGAATTTCATCAATTTTTTCCTGCTGCTCTACAACCTCAACAACCACCGGCAAATCCTGGCTGAGTCGCAGCAGGCGATCGGTGTGTTTGACGCTGCTGCGGCCAAAGCCCATGGCACCCTTCAGTACGGTCGCCCCCGAAAAACCCTCTTCAATGAGCATATCCACGAGAGCTTCAAACAGCGGCTTTTTTTCGAAGCGGTCATTTTCACTGATGAAAATCCGCATTAGAATCATTTCTTGCTGTTCAGACATCGCTTCCTCCCTCTGATCCGCTGTATCATTTGAAATTCGGGGATAGCACCTTACTCCCCCTGTAGGAGCGGTCTTCAGACCGCGAAACGGATTTATCACAACCCTAAATCTATTCGCGACCAAAAGGTCGCTCCTACAAATTATTCAGTCCATAGTCATATCTGGCGTGCCACGAAAATACCGAGCGCCGCAGCAAAAATGCAAACCATCACATTCAACAGAATATTTGCACCCGCTGAACCGAAACTCCCCTCTTCCAGCAACCGAACTGTCTCAAGTGAAAATGTCGAGAAAGTCGTAAAACCTCCCATGAAACCAACCGTGATGCCAATCCGCAATTCCGGACTCAGAAGCGTACTGTGCTGACTCGCCTCCATGATCACGCCAAGCAGAAAGGAACCGACCAGATTGACCACCAGGGTTCCGTAAGGAAGTGCATTCCCCGCTGCAGTGTAAACCCAGCCGGACATCAGATAGCGCGACACGCACCCGAAAGCCCCGAAAAGTCCTATGTAGAGAAGTTGCATCACTTTCACCTGTCCAGCTTCTTGATCCGGCTATTATGCGAGGACGCGCCAGAACTGTCAATAAAAGCGAGGTGCGCGGGTCCCGCGTACCTTGTTTTATAAGGTTGCAATTAATATTCAGTTTGGTATATATATTAGCACTCTTCAGCAGGGAGTGCTAAGCACCCTACTGACAGGGGGCAGAATTCAGTCACAAAAGGATGGTAGAACCGATGACAACGATGAACTTCCCGGTCGTAACCGATACTTTTGAACACTATATGGCGCAGATCAACCAGTTTGAACTGTTGAGTGCCAAAGAAGAGCATGATCTGGCATGCCGTTTCCGTGACCATGGCGATATCGACGCAACCCATCGACTGATATGCTCCAATCTACGTTTCGTTGTGAAAGTTGCCCACGAGTACCGGGGCTATGGTCTACGCTTGCTGGACCTGGTCCAGGAAGGAAATATCGGCCTGATGAAGGCCGTCAAAAAGTTTGATCCTGACCGTGGCATTCGCCTGATTACCTACGCTGTGTGGTGGATCAGGGCCTACATGCATAATTTCATCATGCGCAGCTGGTCGATGGTCAAAATTGGCACGACCCAAGCTCAACGCAAGCTTTTCTTCAAGTTGGGACAGACCCGCAATGCCCTTCGCAACCTGACCGGGTCAGAAGATTATGAAGAAATCGCCAATGAACTTGACGTCAACCAGGACGTCGTTATGGAAATGAGCCAGCGGATGGGTCAGCGCGACTCGTCCCTTGACATGCAACTGACCGATGAGGGCGACTTTACCTTGCTCGACACCCTGGCCGACGAACGCGACAGCCAGGAAAATTCTCTGATCGACAAGCAGAACCGGATAAAACTGGCAGAAAAAATTGGTGAAGCATTGGCAACCCTGAAAACAAGGGAGAAATATATCGTTGAGCAACGGCTACTATGTGAAACACCGCTCACCCTTCAAGAACTAGCCGACGAATTCGGCATCAGCAGAGAACGGGTTCGCCAGATCGAACAGAAGTCTCTAAAAAAACTCAAAACGGCTCTTGGCGACATAACTATTGAGGACATGTGATTAACGATTGACAAACTGGGCAACTTGCCGTTATCTAGGAGGCTGTAATTTTAATCTGAATTGATCCGTTTTGAGCTTACCATCACCAAGGTATTTGACTATGTATCGTGTTCTGGGCCTCTTCGTTTTGCTTCTGCTCGCAGCCTGCTCGTCAAAAACAGCTGTTCCGACCGACGACAATCAAGCCGCCGTCTATTTCCAGAAAGGCGAAAGTTATTTTGAAAGCGGCCTGTACCATGACGCCATTGCCTCTTGGGAAAAGGTGCGTGAGAGCTTTTTTTCTCCGGAACTGAACACCCTTGCTGAACTCAAAATCGCTGAGGCCCATTTCCTCGGCGGTGAATACCTCGAAGCATCAGTCGCATACGAAGAATTTCTCAAAAACTACCCTAACCACGCACGTACCCCAGACGTTCTCTACCACCTGGGGATTGCCTACAACAACCAGTTGCGCAGCCCCGACCAGGACCAGACAGCGACCCGCAATGCTCTCTCGACCTTCCGTGCCCTACAGACCCGTTTTCCCGATGACCCGAGGACTGGAGAAGTACAAGCCGATATTGTCCGCTGCCTGAACCGACTGGGCGCCAACGAACTCGTTGTCGCAAAGTTTTATCTCAAGACCGGACACTATTCAGCCGCCATCAACCGGATTGAAGATCTTTTCAAACGGTATCCCGACTACTATAAAAACGACGAAGCATACCTTTATCTTGGCCAAGCCTATTTTAAGAGTGGTGATCGAGAAAAAGCGATTGAGGCCTTCAACACGCTCTCCAACGCGTATCCCAGAAGTGAATATGTCTCCGACGCCGAGAAGTTTGTCAAGAAACATTTCTGATCGTTCTTTTCTATAACCTGGACTCACGAGTAAACGGCGGATCCAAAGGTAATTTTGCACAAAAAAACCATCCACTCGGATGGTTTTTTTGTGCAAATTCCAGCAGTCAGAGCTTTCGTACTGTATATTGCATACAATCTGTTTTCACTTGACTTGCTCCATGCACCATATTATAAGAAGCACTGGGTAAAACATAATTTTATAAACTATATACGTCAGTTTTTCTCCGTCACATAGCCTTCTGTTGGTGGCGGCTGATACGAAATTTAATGTTTTCAACAAGTTTTGTTCGCTTTAGGTTTGATCGAGCCCTTTAGGGGCGTTGTTTAAATCCGCTGAGATCATCTTGGCACTCATCGACATACGGGTGTATCCCGCATCTATCCAATGAGGAGGAGAGAGAATGTCCAACCACGGAACCTTAGAAAGTCGCGTTCGCAACAAAGAACTGCTTAAGCTGGTCAAAACCCCTGAGCAGTGCGTCGAGTACTTCAAGGACGGCATGAACGTTGGCATGTCCGGTTTTACGCCGGTCGGCTACCCGAAAGTTGTCCCTGTCGCGCTGTGTGATCATGTTGAAAAGAACAACCTGCAAGGCAAATTGAAGCTCAACCTGTTCATCGGCGCTTCCATCGGTGCTGAAGTCGAAGACCGCATGGCGACTCTCGACATGATCGATCGCCGCTGGCCGTATCAGACCGGCAAAGAACTCGGTAAGGCCATTAACAGTGGCAAAATCCGCATGGGTGATAAGCACCTGTCCATGTTTGCTCAGGATCTGAAGTTTGGTTTCTTCACCAAGGACAGCGGCGGCGGACTTGACCTTGGCGTTATCGAAGCTTCGGCCATCACTGAAAATGGGGACATCATTCTCTCCGGTGCTGTTGGTTGCGCCAACGAAGTCATCGATATTGCCGACAAGATCATTGTTGAGATCAATACCGGTCTGCCTTCATTTGAAGGGATGCACGACATCTTCATGACCGACGTACCTCCTTATCGTCAAATTATCCCTCTCACGGATGCCAAGCAGCGTATCGGCACACCCTGGGTTCCGACCGACACGAGCAAGATCGTCGCCATCGTTGAGTCCAAGATGCCGGACAACGGTCGCGCCCTGCGTGGCACCGACCCGCAAGCCCAGGCCATTGCTGACAACATCGTTGACTTCTTCTCCGTTGAAGTTAAAGCCGGCCGCCTGCCGAAGAACCTGCTGCCGTTGCAGTCCGGTGTCGGTTCAATCGCCAACGCGGTTGTTGGTGGTCTGACCACCTCACCCTTTGAGGACCTGATCGTTTTCACCGAAGTTCTGCAGGACACCTTCCTGGACTTCATGGACTCCGGCAAATGCAAGTATATCAACTGCACCTCCTTGTCACTGTCCAACGAAGGCTTTGAATTGTGGTGGAAAGACTTTGCCAAGTATAAGAACATGGTCCTGATGCGCCCGCAGCAGATTTCAAACAACCCGGAAGTTATCCGTCGTCTCGGCGCTATCGGCATGAACACTCCGCTGGAATTTGATATCTTCGCCCATGCCAACTCCACTCACGCTGGTGGTACCCGCATGCTGAACGGTATCGGTGGTTCCGGCGACTTCGAGCGGAATGCTTACATCTCCATGATGCACTGCCCGTCATGTCGTGCAAGCAAAACTGATGAGTTCGGTATCTCCGGCGTTGTTCCGAAGGTACCGCACGTTGACCATACCGAGCACGATATCGATGTTCTGGTCACCGAGCAGGGTCTGGCTGACCTGCGTGGCATGTCCCCACTTGATCGTGCTCGCGAAATCATCAACAAGTGTGCTCACCCGACCTACAAAGACTACCTCACCGATTACCTCGAGCGTGGTATCAAGGCAACCGGTGGGCATCACGAGCCGCAGCTGCTCGACGAGTGCTACAACCTGCACCTCAACCTCGCCAAAAACGGCACCATGCGTTTCTGGGAGAAGTAATCTAAGTTTCACAATTTATGTTGCAATAAAATGGCCCCGCCGGTTTTCCGGCGGGGCCTTATTTATTCATTCTGGTTATCGACTTCGCTCCAGTAAATCCATTACGAAAGCAAACATTGGCCACAGACCCATACGGACAGGGGCGGGATGTAAAACCGGAACTCCGAAAAGTGCACAATCATCCTCACGCTCGTTCGCTACACTCACTTAAGGCACTATGATCACAAAGGAAACCCATTTTCAGGTTTTGATCTTCAACCTATAAATTCGCTTTTGCCCTTGTTCTTCTTAGTGGGCTTTGTGGCTTTGTGCGAGACAAGGTTTTGCTTTTGTCCCGCAGTTGTCCGTGCGTGTCTGTGGCAAAAAAGGCTTCCGTTTTTGTTTTTCAATCGACCAATCAGAATCCATAGCGAAACGTCATTAAAGAACGAGAGGCTCGAAAAGATTATGGTTTTTCTCAGCATTCTCTGTGTCTCAGCGTTATAAAAGCCAGGCTTCAGAATCCGCACAAGCTACAGTAAAGAGGAAAAACAGAGTACAGATGACACTCATTTACCAGATCGACTCCCGCATGTAGATCAGCCTCTGGTTTCCTTTAAAAATACCAAAAGTCGCTTTTGCGGCAGGATTGTTTCCACCCGGTTGCAACCATTCCATATCTGCCCCGGTGGCCTGCGACAGATCAAGAGTCAAATCGACACTCCCTTCATTTCCCGCCCCTGGAGCACTTAAATTGAGATTATTACCGATTCCGGAGAGCAATATCCCGGTACCCGACGCAGCAGTATCCGAGCTGGTCAGATTCCCTTGAAAACTACTCAAAAAAAGATGCAAGGCATCGTAAGAGGTGCAATTATCCAGGGAATTGAGTAGAAAACCATTGCCATCATAATATTCGGTAAGAACAGGAATCGTCAGTGGCAAAGTTTCCGGACCATAGGCATTCTGCAATTGCATTTGCCCGTAACGAATTTCCGTGCCAGTGGGTGAGAATGCGCTCGGCAATCCCGTCGCAGCAATTCCGTCACTATCAACAACTGAGGTGACGGAAAGCTGGATATCACTGGTGAAAGGGGCGACAAGAGCGTTATCCTCACGCATATAGGTAAACTGATCAACTTCCAGGGTAAAGGCCAGGGTTCCATCATCATTTTGCACTAAATGACTTGAAGGCGCCCAAGTCAGGGCAAGTGGTGTCCCCAATGTACCTGTATGGCTGGCATCGGCGGTGACTGCCGGCATGCTGATTTGCGTCGCAGGGTCAGTTAATTTAACAAAATCATCCCGATAATTAACCGTCGTGTTCCCGGCACTGTCAGTCGCAGTGATCAGCATTTCGGGAAAATTGGAGGAGACGTAGCTGAAGGTCTGGCCGGAATAGGTAAACCCTGAGCAACCATCTTGCAACACACCGTTATTTGTTATCGATGTCATGAAATGATCCGGGGTAAATCTGCCGATATTTTCCGAAGTTGCGGCAGGTAATGGCACTCCGAAATAGACCGGCGGTGTTGCGGTGAACGTAAAGACTCCAACTTCTGAGACGGTCTGATTGCTGATGACATGCTCACCGTTATCGGCCGCTGAGATATCGATTGATGACACTCCGATCATTCCGGAACTGACACCGGCACCGGATGGTGCAACCAGGTTATGCGTGATCGGAATTGAGTTCAGTTGGAAATTCTGTGTTGTCGGGTTCCCACTACAAAAGTCCGTGTCACCGGACAATTCCCAGCAGAGGCCTTTCACTTTGAGGTT
>DAOVNV010000108.1 GCA_030630015.1 Desulfuromonadales bacterium
AACTCTCCTGGGGAATGCGGATTGTCTCATTCCTTGGAGCCCTGGCTCTTTCGGCCGCCGTCTTCTTTTTCTTCTACCGGTTCTGGGGACTGCTTGGGACCGGCAGCCAGGTTGCCATCCTAATTGTCGCCCCACTGCTTGCCACCCTAGCCGTGGAAATCGCTGCGCGCCGCGAGAAAACCTATTATTTTGCATCCCTGCTGGCCTTGGTTGCATTGACCTGTTTTATCCTCAACTTGTCAGTCCTCGGCGTCATCTTCAACATCACCCCCACTCAAAACGCCTTTCTGGCCTGGGGAGCCTTCGCCCTGGTTCTAGCCTACAGTTACGGTCTGCGCCTGCAGCTGGTCGCCGGCATGACCTGTCTGATGGGCTATCTGGCCGCAACTGTCGGCACCTGGAGCGGCTGTTACTGGCTCTCGTTCGGAGAACGACCGGAAAACTTTATCGCCGCCGGATTTATGCTGGCCCTGGCCGCCGCCATCCCGCAGCGCCGCTATCCAACATTCGCCGGGCTTTATCGCGTTTACGGGCTGCTGGCTGTGTTCATCGCCATACTCATCCTGGCTAACTGGGGCCGCATCAGTTACTTCGACACCCACCCGGATACGATTGAAGCGATCTACCAGATTGCCGGTTTCGTGCTCGCTGCTCTCGTGATCGGCCGCGGCATCCGCCAACGCTGGCCAGGCACCACCAATCTCGGCTGCACCTTTTTTGTCCTTTATCTCTATACCAAACTGTTCGACTGGTGGTGGGGCTGGATGCCCAAGTACCTGTTTTTCCTGGTTCTTGGTCTGATTGCGGTGGGCCTGCTGCTGGCACTTAAAAGGATGCGGGCCATGGTGCAGGGAGGTGTCCAATGAAACGCCTCGGACTGGTTTGCGCTTTACTGCTACTGGTCGCAGTCAACGCCTTCGTTCTGGCAGGGATCGCCACCAACCGCAGTAATCAACCGGAAGCATCCCTCCTGCTCACTGAACGCGAACTGCCGCTCGCCTATCGCTACAACATCTCGGACCTGGAAAACAGCGGGGTTTCACTGACCCTGAGCTGGCATCCCTACGAAACTGATTGGAGCTGGCTGGATGCCGCAAAGATGTCCGAACTCGGCTTTGACGTTCGTCCTCTGAGAAAAGATACTGAGGACTCCAGATCATATCGCCGCCCCCTTCCGAAAAAGGTTTTTGCCGTTCTTGAGTATGAGGGAGAGTCATGGCAGAGTTTCCGCCGCAAAAAGCTTGAAGAACGCGCCAAACTTCCAGAAAAGGTCACCCAGGAAAAACTGGAACCCGAAGCGGCAGAACGGCAACGCAAACAGATCGACAGCAGCCTCACGGCAGCCTCACGTCTGTTCGCAATCGATGCCGGCCTCGACCCTCAGCAGCTTCGCAAACGTTATCCGGACACAAGCCGCTATCTGATCACGGCAGCCATGGTACGTCTTCTTGATGCGGGGTGGTACTACCGCCGCAACGACGACAACACGACTCCCACGAAACGCGGTTCAATTCAGTCGCTGCTGAGCACGTCCATCCATGTCCCCCTGCCACATCGAAAAGTCCTGGATCCCCTGATCGGGAAAGCAGGTCTTTCGCCAAACCGGACCTACTACGACCCTGCCTCTGACGTCCCCAGCCGGCCCCGCTATCGGGTCAGGCTCAACTACGGGTCACGCTATGAGCCATGGATCGACATGATCGAAAGGATTGCCGAATAGTTTTTATACCCGGCAGACCAAGCGGCTTCGGCTCTTCCTCATTCGGCAATAATCCGGTATGGTATCTGCGTAACAACAGGCGCAGAAAGGATCCGGATGCCCCAGCAAATCTCCCGTTCGGCCACGCTGTTCGTGGTTTGCAGCGCTCATTTCCTGATGCCGTTCATGATGTCGGCGGTCGCCGTGGCCCTGCCGGCGATCGGCCGCGAATTCAATCCGAGCGCCATTCAACTGGGCCTGGTTGAGACCACCTATGTGCTTTCCGCGTCGATTTTCCTGCTGGCCATGGGGCGCATGGCCGATATCCATGGGCGGCGGCGCATCTTCCAGATCGGGATTGTCATTTTCACGATTGTCGGCGGGCTGCTGTCCCAGGCCTGGTCGATCGAGGCGATGATCGGACTGCGCTTCCTGCAGGGCATGGGCGGATCGATGGTCATGGCGACCACCCTCGCCATCGTCGTTTCGGTCTTTCCCCCTGAGGAGCGGGGCAAGGCGCTCGGCATCGCCATTGCCAGCGTCTATGCCGGCATCTCCTGCGGGCCTTTTTTCGGCGGCCTGCTGGTCAACTCGTTCGGCTGGCGTTCGCTCTTCTACCTGAGCGTGCCCCTGGGAGCGCTGACCTTTCTGATCTCACTAGCGAAACTGCGCGGGGAATGGGCCGAAGCGGAAGGAGAACCTTTCGACTGGTTCGGCAGCCTGATCTACGCCGCCAGCCTGCTACTGCTGATTACCGGGGCATCCAATCTGGATCGGGGGATCTGGGCCTGGATCCTGGGAGCGATCGGAACCGCCGGGCTGGGCGTATTCCTGGTTTTCGAGGCCCGCATCGACTACCCGGTGCTCAACATCGCCCTGCTGCGCAGCAACCGGGTCTTCGCCCTCTCCAACCTGGCCGCCATGCTCAATTACGCGGCCACTTTTGGGATTACCTTCTTCCTGAGTCTCTACCTGCAGTACGTCAAGGGGATGAACCCACGAGAAGCGGGAACTATTCTGATTATTCAACCGGTGGTACAAGCTTTCTTCTCACCGATGTGCGGGCGTCTAGCCGACCGCTTCCCGGCAGCCAAGGTGGCAACCATCGGCATGGCGCTGTGCGCAGCTGGGCTCGGCATCTCCGCCACCATCACCGTCGACACGCCACTGGCCCTGATCATGATCATGCTGGCCGTGCTCGGCTTCGGCTTCGCCCTCTTCTCCTCACCCAACGTGAGCGTCATCATGGGTAGCGTGGAACCACGTTACCTCGGTGTAGCCTCGGGACTGAACGGCAGCGTACGCACCTTGGGGATGTTAACCAGCATGACCATCATCACCATCATTTTCTCGATTTTTCTGGGAGGGCATGCGGTGGCGCCGGAGACTTTGCCGGCTTTTCTGAACAGCATGCATACTGCCTTGCTGGTGTTTTGTGGGTTGTGTGGGGTGGGGATATTTTGTTCGTTTGCTCGGTTTGAGCGGAATTCTAATTTGTAAATGTTTTTTTTGGAATCTAGTACTTAGACAATTTTGATCTTATTTAGTTGATGCTATGAATCAAAACCGTCGGGTCGCGTCCCGCCGGTTTTAAGATTTTCTAACGAGAGAAAACTCCTCTCCTCTACCAGGGCGCAGTCAACCCAAACTTCCCAAGTTTCCCCTTAAATTCCCGCGCCTCGCGCGACAACCTAACCTCCCCACCTTTCTCAGTCAGCCAACCAATCTCAAACGCCAGCTGCCTGGCTCCATCATCCTTCCCCTGTGCCAGCAACGCCACAAATTGCGTCTCAGCATCAGACAGGTAAAGGCTGTTAAAGCGATAATCCAAAAAAGCCTCCCAGGTATGCGGCACCCACTTGCTGACAATCTTTTCACCAATCAACCGGGCATACTCGCGAATCTCGTACTGGGCGTGCTCGTCCATACGCAGTGACAAAAAATGCAGCAGGTTGTGCAGGTCGATCTTCCAGTAGGCCTCGGTATAGGTCCCCAGCGGCAGATCCTTGCGGGCCTGCTCACGGGCCACACCCTGTTCGAGTCGACCCTGGTAGACATCCTTGCAGCGCTGGTGCAGTTCGGCCTCCTCCGCACTGAGTCGGGTGCCGATTGCGGGATCAACGCCCACACCGCTACCCTGCTTGTTGATTTCGGACTGAGCGCGCCATTCGTCGGGCGCCGTGCTGCGCGCCGCATCAATCGCTACAGAATAGCGAGTCGAATATTCGTTGACGCTGGCGGTCCGATGCCGGATCCACTGCCGCCAGCAGTCCATCGGCACCCGTACATGCAGTTTGAGCTCGCACATCTCGAAGGGCGTGGTGTGACGGTGACGCAGCAGGTAGCGGATCAGGCCGCGGTCCTCGCTGACCTTCTTGGTGCCGGCCCCGTAGGACACCCGCGCCGCCTGGACGATCGAACTGTCCGTCCCCATGTAGTCGATCACCCGGACAAACCCGTCGTCCAAAACGGGAAAGGTCACGCCGAGTATTTCATCGAGTTCGGCACAGTGCGGGCGAGGCAGAATTTCGGATTGGTTTGTCATGAACGCTCTCCAGACAACATTTTTAATCAGTTTCTTGCAGACGCCTATTAGGCCTTAAGTTACAACTTGTTTCAAGATTTTTTCGTTCTTCTCGCCGTAAAGGCATCAGGCTAAATCAGAAAGACGGCCAGTTGGCCGTCTTCCCAGGTTGGCTTTGGAATTACCTCAACATCCCGGACGTCACCTGATTAAGGGATATTTTCTACTGACCAGAAATCGGTCTCAGGATATTACTCTATTGAAAAATAAAATGCGCAAGCTCACTGGCGCCAACCAGGTTACCCTCGGCGTCATAACTCTTGACCCACCACATGTAGGCTTTTCCGGAATCAAAACTCTCGGTGAGTATCGCTTCCGGCAGATCGTAAGCGGTCCCTTTGGTATAGGCGGCAGCAACCGGAACCTCACCCTCCCTCTCGAAGAACTCGACCAAGTACATGGCCGCCCTAGTGGTCCCTTCCCAACGGAACGACTGTGGCACAAATGCGAGATCGGCATGGTTGCGCGGCTCGGCAGTCCGGAGCGGAGCCAGGCCGGCCGTGGACTCTTCGGAGGTCACATAATAAATCGCTTCGGGGAAGGAGATATTATTTACCGGGTTGGTGATCACCAGCCTCACGCGATGCGAACCTTCGACGAAAGTCGGCAGGAAGGGAACAGCCGGAGATGTCAACCGGATGCTCTTACCGTAAGTCAGGTGCTGATTAACCTGCGACAGCACACGGCCGTCCACCTCCCAATAACCCTTTAAAAGGCCAGAGCCATCGAAGCGGAGATCCGCGTTAGCCCGCAGGCCAGGCTGGTTGCGGTTGACCGTGGTTTCCGCCCGGCCGTTGTCAAAGCTAAGTTGGAGACGGGTGATGGTCAATTCTGACGTAGCAGGAGTAGCAAAGGTCACCGTTACTGACGCGGTGTCAACATCAAGAAGAGGTGCTCCAGTCGGAGATAGCACACAATCGCTGCTTGCAGTGATCGTGTAGTTGCCAGAAGTCGAATAGATATGATTTAAATTATTCGTACAGACATATGGCACAGTGCCCGCACAGTTGACAAAAGTCGTAGTACCATCGTCGAAATCAACATTAATCGTGCACGATGCTAAATCCGGAGAAGTAGAAACATTCACCGAAACATTTTCCCCCACAAGAACCGAACTTGGCACCGCCGTAACATTCATTGCGCTGGTAACGCCCGCACTAAGCAGCAGAACCATAAAAAACCCAATTATCGAGAGGATAGGCTTCATTGTAAGATCTCCTTAAAACGCAAAACCCATGCTGGTCGAAAGCACCAGCAACAGGGCGAATTCATCATCATCCTGGTCGAACACCTTGTCGTTGGTCCGATTATAAAGACCCCTGATCCCGACCGACGGGTTCAGGAAACCGGCCCATTCCTGCAGAAAATGGTAAGCCACCCGGGCATTGCCGTTGACCATGTCCATTTCCATGGTGTCATCACTATTTTTCATCTGGTTAAAAGCCCCGCCAAACTCATACGAAACACTGCCCTGGTAAAGGGTGCCACGCAGATCAAGGGTGACAGTCAAGGTGTCGGTATCGATCCCGCTGGTCTCATCGGTCGAACGGTTGAATGACAAGTTAGGCGAGAGGGACAGGGTTTCAGCGTAATAGGTGGGCGAAAAGCTGTAGGTCTGGTTTTTGGTGTCGTAATTGCTTTCCGTCTTGTCGTTCTGGGTCGAGTAGTTCGCGTTGAAACCGAAATTCCAAGGCCCCGCCATGTAGTTAATGCGAGCACCATACATGTCGGTGTCGGTTCGGTATGGCAGACCTCCCTCGGGGATCATGGAACTGTCCATGATCATCTTCTGGTAGTTGAGCCCCATCGGCAGGGTCGGGAACCGGTTGAAAGAGTAGTCGGCCGAAACCATGGTAGCCACCACCTGTGGGAGACGCTCATCTTCGTCGACATTATCCTCGTAGCGCGAAGCGGACAGGTTGAGACCATGCATCGCTTTCTGCACACCGCCCATCACGGTAAAGCCTTCCCGGTCGCGTTGCAATCCGGGATTGCCGATGACTTCGTATTCCGGCCCCACATATTCATAAACCGCCTGGTAGTTGTAGCTGCCGGCATAGCCGCTGGCACGCAGGGTCCAGGCTTTGCCCGTTTCGGCCGAGAACTCATCGTCGGTATTCGCATCGAAATCGGACCAATCGTATTCAGCTTCGAGGTTCAGCTTGCCTTCCAGCAGCTGATACTGCACGAGCAAGCCGAGCACATCCCCTTCCCGTTGGCCGCTGTCCGCATCATAGATGCCGAAGGAGTTGCTTTCCTCGGCACCGGTGACATAAATGGCGCGCAGCTTCAAGGTATCGGACAGGAGACTGTAGCCGCCGGACACTCCCTTGATGTTGTCGGAGGTGTCGAATTCGAGACCGGTGCCGTCGTCAATGCCGAACATCTGTTCACTGTTGACCACGAAACCACTGAGCGACAGCTTCTTGTAATTGAAATTCGTCTGTACGCCCCGCCGAGCCAAGCCCATCACGGTATTCTGCGTTTCCTGGATCTGCAGGTCGCCGGCGTTGAGCTGCAGGCTCAAATCGTCTTTCAGATATTGCGCGGTAATCAGGTAATTAACCAGATCGATCCCCTTCTTCTCCGGCGCATACATCGGCATACTGCGATCGAGCCAGCGCAGGTTGGTGGTCAGGCCCATCTGCCAGGCCCCCTGGGTAAAGGTCGTGGTATTGCCGAGATTGGCGGCAAAGTTCCGATGCGGGATCTGGGTGAGATGGTCAGACTTGTCGAGCACCTGCTCGTAGACAGCGGACACCTGGGTATTGCTGGACATCTTGGTGAAAGTGCTGAAAGAAAAAACCTGCTCCACGACGCTGCCGTCGGCGCAATAAACAACCAGGTAGAGTTGGTGGGGGCCGTTCATCAGCGGCTGGACCGGCTTGAATTCGAAACCGGTCGGCGTGAAATCGAGGGCGCCGGTGATATCGATGCCATCAAGTTGAGCCAGCATGTTCTGCTGCGAAACCGGGATGCCGACTTCGCAGACAATTGGTGGCTTGCTGGTCGTTGCCTCGACACCTTCGCCGGGAGAGACAAAAGTGATCGCTTCGGCACCGGCCCATCCGGGGATTGCGAATACAGCAATTGCTGCAGAAATGACAATGATCGGTATCGATCTTCGCCAATCAAACCTCACCCGCCGGCCCAATCTTATTCTCAACATGTGTCCTCCTTCACATCATCAGAAAACAGCGATACCATAAAAAGAAGAAACGTATGTTTCCCTTGAAGAATCTGGCTCCGTAAGGAAATGGTGGGTACTCACGGATCCAGACTAAAATCAAATATTTGGTGTTTTGGAGAGACAAGCGACCTGCAGGGGAAAATGGACGGCCCCCCATTAAAAACCACTCCCACTCCAGAAAAAAACAAAAATAGCCGTCCCCAGCCTTACGCTGGAAAAACGGCTAACGGTCCGGTAATTCTCGTTTCATACCTGGGCCATCCATCTAAACAATTGAATATCCGGCATCATTAGAACATAACTCAGATTCCTGTCAAGGGTCGGGCTGAAAATTAAACCTGAATTTGCGAGAGATCAACTAGGCCCCCGATCTTTATCCCATGAGTTGCACAAAAACCTGCATTGACTTCTACAACATACCGGGCGGGGACCTGCGAGGGATACGACTGCTCGGAGAGGGGCTGTGTCTTTTCAGCAATCCCGACAATCTCTCCGGAGCTGTCGATAAAAATCATGTCAAGGGGGATG
>DAOVNV010000245.1 GCA_030630015.1 Desulfuromonadales bacterium
AGTTGTTTGGCATTTTCAACAAACCTGCCTGAACTTCCAGTATCAAACAGGATATTTCGTCCCTGGCTTTCAACATGCAGCGACAATCCCGCCTCGTGGTGCAACTCTGGCATTTGAGTGGACTTTTGATTTTCGATGAGTGTTGTGATTTTCATTTTTCACCAGCCAGGTTCTCGAGAGACTAGCAGGCAAACCATTCTCACGAGATGAACAAAGAGACTAAATTCAAAGGCCGGTCAATCGACCGGCCCTTCCGAATAACAATCAATACACATAACCAGGACCAGGCAACTACACCTTGCCCCCCAGTTCCCTGGACCGCTTGGCCGCCGCTGCAACCGTCTCCATGATGGTCGAGCGCAGGCCGCGCTCTTCGAGCACCCGGATTGCGCTGATGGTGGTCCCGGCCGGCGAGCAAACCTTATCACGCAGCAGTGCCGGATGCTCGCCACTCTCCTTGACCAGCATGGCCGCGCCCAGCACAGTCTGGATCGCCAGTTTCTGGGCAATGTCGCGTCGCAATCCTTCCTGCACGCCGCCATCGGCCAAAGCCTCGATGAAAGTATAGACAAAAGCCGGCCCTGAACCGGACAGGCCCGTCACCGCATCCATCTGCATTTCCTCGACCTGCACCACGGTGCCGATCATCTCGAACAACCTCTTGGCCCGCTGCAGGTCTTCCGTCGAGGCGTACTGTCCGGGGCAGATCGCCGCAGCGCCAGCTCCGACCAGGGCCGGGGTGTTTGGCATCGCTCTTACGACACGATGGTTCCCGCCGAGAATCTTCTCCAGCGTCGCAGTGGAAACACCTGCCAGGATTGAGATCAGCAACTTGTTGCTGTCAAACGCGGCGACAACCCCCTCAAGCACCGGTTCGACGATCTGCGGCTTAATGGCAAGCACGATAGTCGCACACTGGCTGACCAACTCAGCGTTGTCCGTCGTAACCAGAACTTTGTACTGCTCCTGCATCCAGTTGCGTCGATCCTCGCGTGGTTCAGACGCCATGATTTCGTCCGGGGAAACCCCGCCGGCAATCAAACCCTTGATAAAGGCTTCAGCCATATTGCCGCCGCCGATGAAGCCTATTTTACCCGTTTTTGTCATCTTTATCCTCCACATCTTCCCAAAGTGCTTCAGTAAAACGAAAAAGCCTGTCAGTGTCAAGTAAACTACTGATCAATAAAGGTATTGACAGTATTTTGCCTTAAGAGTATTAAAACAGCCAATACCTTTGTACCCACATACCAAACAGACATTTCATCGAGGAGAAGACGATGATTTTCAAAATCCCGACTACCCATTTTTTCATTTGTGGGTCCTCCGAAGGACTCACCCAGCTAAACTCTTTCGACGGCGCACTTTTGTCCGCCAAAATCGGCAACACCAACCTGATTCAAATAAGCTCCATCGTTCCGCCCGGTTCCGAGCGGGTCGCCCCGCACGCCATCCCTCAAGGCGCCCTGGTGCCGGTCGCCTACGCAGCCATCACCACGGAGATGCCGGGCGAAGTGATTTCTGCCGGCGTCGCCGCGGCCTACCCAAAGGATGAGACCCAGGCCGGTCTGATCATGGAATATTCCTCACGCGGCCACAAAGAAGACATCGAAGAGATTGTCCGCCGCATGGCCGAAGAAGGCATGAAGATGCGCGGCCAGGAAGTTAGAGAAATCCACTCTATCTCAGTACAGCATAAGGTCGAAAAGATCGGCACGGCTTTCGCCGCTGTCGTATTGTGGGACAAAGACCAGCTGTAGACCACATGCCCTCACTAAGATACTGAATAGTTACGAAATTGTTACTTATAGCTTACAATTGACAACTTGCAGCTCCAAGCGAAGCGAGGAATCATGGACCTCTGGTACACTGAAAAACATACTGATGCCGCCGGCATCACCCTGCGTATCAGAAAAAGCCTGTTCTCCGGTGAAAGCGAGTTTCAGAAGCTCGACATCGTCGAGACCGACGAGTACGGCCGCATGATGCTGCTCGACGGACTGGTCATGGTGACCGAACGGGATGAGTTCGTCTACCACGACATGGTTACCCACCCGGCTCTGTTCACCCAGCCGAATCCGAAGAAGGTGCTGGTGATCGGCGGCGGTGATGGCGGCACTATCCGCGAGATCGTCCGTCACCCCGAAGTCGAACTAGCTGTATTGTGCGAAATTGACGGCCTGGTCATCGAAAAATCGATCGAACTGCTGCCGTCCATGGCCTGTGAGATTGGCGGCAGCAACCCAAAAGTCAAACTGCATGTCGACGACGGCATCGCCTATATCAAGGAACACCGAGGTGAATTTGACATCATCCTGGTCGATTCCACCGACCCGATCGGCCCGGCGGTGGGTTTGTTCGAAGAGGGCTTTTACCAGACCGTCTTTGCTGCCCTGAAGGAGGACGGCATTATGGTGGCCCAGAGCGAGTCACCCTTCTACCATGCCGACATCCAGAAAGACATGTATCACAACCTGCGCGCGGTCTTCCCGATCGTCGAAATGTACCAGGCGTTTATCCCAACCTACCCGAGCGGCCTGTGGAGCTTCGCCTTTGCCAGCAAGCAATACCACCCGATCAAAGACTTCGATCGAGAACGTGCCGCTCAACGCAAGTTTCATACCCGCTACTATAACGAGGATCTGCACCTCGGCGCGTTTATGCTGCCGACTTTTGCCCGTGAAAATATCACGTAGGAGGCTGTTGGATTAATATCTAGAATTCGTGGTTACCGATGGATTCAGGTTATAGTGGAGGAGAGAAGCACCCGACAAACATAACCAGTGGCAGCAGGAGAACCGTATGACCCGCGATGAACTCAGACAGTTCGATGGACAGGAAGACCGCCGCGCGTACATTGCCGTCAACAAGACAGTTTACGATGTGACCGACAGTCCCCTCTGGGAAAACGGTTTTCACAAGCCTGACCATCGGGCCGGCCAGGATCTCACTGAAGAGCTTTCATCCGCCCCTCACGTCCGGGCCATAGTAGAACGCTTTCCTGCCGTTGGCAAACTTGAAGAAGAAGCGCCGGCAACTACTCAAAAAGACGCTGGGAAGATTGTCGCCGTTCTGGTCATTGCCGTCATCGTCGTGATCGTCGGACTGGTCGTACTCCTCTGATTTTCA
>DAOVNV010000197.1 GCA_030630015.1 Desulfuromonadales bacterium
AGCTGCCGGACTCAAAGATGTTCTCTTCGAGCTTGGCCTGACACCAAATCGTCCCGATTGCCTCAGTGTCGTGGGTGTTGCCCGCGAAGTGTCGGCCATGACCGGCAGTGAGTTGCGTCTGCCTGAAATTGTACTCGAGGAATCCACTGTCGAAACCGGCAACAAGAGCTCCGTGCAGATTGACGATCCGGATCTCTGTCCCCGTTATGCCGCCCGGCTGATCGAGGGTGTTCAGATTGGCCCTTCTCCCGATTGGCTGGTTCGTCGCGTTGAGGCTATCGGCATGCGCTCCATCAATAATGTTGTCGATGTGACCAACTTTGTGATGATGGAACTTGGTCATCCTCTGCATGCTTTTGATTTCAATAAATTGCGTGATCATCGAATTGTTGTGCGCCGCGCCGATGAAGGTGAGGATTTTACAACGCTCGACGGTCAGGTCCGGCGTCTGCAGGCGGATGACCTGATGATCTGTGATGGTGAAGGTCCGGTGGCCCTGGCCGGCATCATGGGTGGCGGAAATTCCGAAGTGCAGCCGGATACAACTGATATCCTCCTGGAGAGTGCTTATTTTAACCCGATTGCGATTCGCCGGACCAGTAAACGCCTCGGTTTGCATACGGAATCATCGCACCGTTTCGAGCGTGGAGCGGATGTTGATATGGTGCCGTTTGCGCTTGATCGGGCGGCGGCACTGATTGCCGAATTGGCTGGCGGTAATATTGCGCAGGGTGTTTTAGATGCTTATCCCGAACCCCTTGTCGAGCGTAAGATTGATTTGTCTGTCGCACGTTGTGACAAATTACTCGGCGTCGACATCTCGGGAGAGGAAATTCAGAAGGTTCTGGATAGCATCGGTTTGCATGCGGAGCCGCTTGCCGATTATGACGGCCGGCTCCTGCATGTTTCCGTCCCGAATTATCGACCTGATATTGAGCGGGAAGTCGATTTGATCGAGGAAGTTGCCCGTTTGATCGGTTATGACAAGATTCCGGTCACCATGCCGGAAAGTCACCTGAACTGCCAGAGACTGCCACGGCATCTTGTCCTCGAAAGGGCTGTGCGCGACCTGATGGTCGGCGACGGTTTCGCAGAGGTCATCAATTACGCATTTGTTTCTGAAGCATCACTGGAACGGATCGGTCTCGACAAGGACGATCCGAGACGCCGAAATGTCACTGTTCTCAATCCACTGAGCGAGGACCAGGCCGTGATGCGTACGACCTTGGTACCCGGTCTGCTTGAGAGTGCAGCCGGCAACCTGGCTTATCGGAATGAGGACCTGGCCCTGTTTGAGTTGCGTCCCGTGTTCAGCCCCGTTGATAACGATGAGCTGCCCCGGGAATCGCTCCGTATGACTGCTCTGATGTGTGGACGCCGCGACCCGGAAGGGTGGGCTCAATCATCCGAGGCCTGTGATTTTTACGATATGAAGGGGTGTGTCGAACATCTGCTTGACGGACTGCAGGTCACGGATGTGCGTTGGGATGCAGGCCGCAGCGACTGTTTCTATCATCCCGGAAAATCGGCGTCACTGTTTGCCGGCAATCTTTTGCTCGGGACGATTGGCGAACTGCACCCGGGCCTGTCTCAGGATTTTGATCTCAACCGCTCTGTTATCCTCTGTGACCTGGATCTTGAGGCAGTTTTTGATCGAGCAGGGGACCTTCCGGGATTTAAACCCATGTCGCGCTATCCTGATATTGAGCGTGACAGTGCATTGCTGGTCGATGAAGATGTCCCTGCCCAGCAGGTATTTGACGTGCTCAACAAGCTAAAACTCAAGGATCTCGAAAGTATTGTTCTGTTTGATGTCTACTGTGGGAAAGGGGTTCCCGCCGGGAAAAAGAGCCTTGCAATCAGGGCCCGTTACCGCGCCCTGGACAGAACCTTGACCGACGAACTCATTCAAAAGCTTCATGGAAAACTGATTAAAAGTCTCCAGAAAGAACTCGGAGCGGAACTTCGATAAAAAAATCAGTTGCGATGGCCTTAGGGCTATGATATAAAAACCTTAAAATTCGGGTAGATATAACAGGAGGTGGCGACGTTATGACTAAGGCGGACCTTGTTGAAAATGTATATTTGAAGACCGGTTTTTCCAAAAAGGAGTCCGCAGATATCGTCGAGATGGTTTTCGATATCATGAAGAATACTCTTGAGGATGGCG
Source organism: Desulfuromonadales bacterium (assembly GCA_030630015.1). GTDB lineage: Bacteria > Desulfobacterota > Desulfuromonadia > Desulfuromonadales > BM103 > JAQYVZ01. The sequence goes on from DAOVNV010000197.1 coordinate 2,171, forward strand.
AGAAGATCAAGATTGCCGGTTTTGGCAATTTTGTTGTCAAGGACAAGTCGACCAGACGTGGCCGCAATCCCCAGACCGGCGAAGAGATTGAGATCAGCTCACGACGCATCCTGACCTTTAAGCCGAGCCAGGTTCTCAAAGCCTCCCTCAACGGCTAGTCGTCCACTTCGCTCCACCTTGGTGCGCGCATGGACCTCAAAATTCCTGATAAACTCTACTTCAAGATCGGTGAAGTTGCTGATATTGCCGGTGTAAAGCCACATGTGCTGCGCTACTGGGAGTCGGAGTTTAATGCCATTCGCCCTACCAAGAGCCGCAGTAAGCAACGTCTCTATCGACAGCAGGATATCGAGCTTATCCTGCGTCTGAAAGATCTTCTCTATAATCAGGGCTTTACGATTTCCGGGGCACGTAAACAACTGCGTCGCAAGCAGGAACAACTGCCCAAAGCATCACCGGTTGACCCGTCTTCCGGAGGAAACGATGAGCAGATGGCCTTGCCGCTGGGTGGTCAACTTGATCAGTCGCTTCTCAAAGAGATCCGTCAAGACATCCTTCGTTTGAAAAAATCATTGGAAATATCATCGTGAAGCTAAATCGCTTCCCATTTCCCTTCTTGATATAATCTTGTGCTGATTCTTCTCACTAATGACGATGGCATTCAGTCTCCTGGGCTGCAGGTTCTTGCCGAGCAGATCAGCCGCCTGGGCAGAGTTGTGGTTGTTGCCCCGGATCGTGAAAGAAGTGCCGTTGGTCATGCTTTGACACTACATGCCCCGTTGCGCGCACAGGTCTATGCTGATGACTGGTGGGCGGTTGACGGCACCCCGACCGATTGTGTGAGCCTCGGTATCCATGGCTTACTCAAGACAGTCCCCGATCTGGTTATTTCGGGGATCAACAAGGGCGCCAATATGGGTGATGATCTGACCTACTCCGGAACCGTTGCAGCCGCCATGGAGGCAACCCTGATGGGTGTCCCTGCTTTTGCGGTTTCATTGGCATCTACAGACTTTGACAGACAAGCATTTGTCTGGTCCGCTCGTGTCGCTATGCGAGTGGCGGAAACCATATGCGAGCACAGTCTGCCAGCAGATACTTTTCTGAATGTAAACGTCCCGGTCGGAGAGCCGTCCGGAATCCAGCTGACGCGCCAGGGCAAGCGGATTTATGAAGGCGCGGTTATCCAGAAACGAGATCCGCGCGGCAACGATTATTACTGGATCGGTGCTGGTGAACTGGGCTTCCATGATCTTGATGGAACGGATTTTAATGCGGTTCAGTCTGGTCATGTTTCCGTTACGCCCCTGCATCTTGATTTGACCAATTATGCCGCTCTGGACCGTTTGCGGCAGTGGGATATGGACCTGGGGCCATTCGGCCCAACTGAGAGCGATGGCTGATGAGTGATTTTGCCATCGCACGTCGACGAATGGTCGAAAAACAGGTCCAGGCGAGAGGCATCACTGACGTCAGAGTCATCGATGCCATGCTTAAGGTTCCCCGCCACAAGTTCGTTGAAGCAGCCCTGGCCAGCCAGGCTTACAGCGATTATCCTTTGCCGATCGGCGAACGTCAGACCATTTCCCAGCCCTATATTGTTGCGGCCATGAGCGAGGCCCTGCAGCTTAAAGGTGATGAAAAGGTTCTTGAGGTGGGATCGGGATCGGGCTACCAGGCCGCCATTCTGGCCCTCCTGGCAGACCAGGTCTTTTCTGTAGAACGTATCCCTGCACTGGCCCGTCGGGCACGTCTCGTTCTGAACCAGAACGGTTTTTCCAAGGTGAATATCAGGCTGACCGACGGGACCTACGGTTGGGAGGAGGAAGCGCCTTTCGAAGGGATTCTGATCACCGCCGGGGCTCCTGAAATTCCCGATAGCTACATCAAGCAACTTGCGGTTGGCGGTCGGTTGGTGATCCCGGTTGGTGATCGTGGCAGTCAGATTCTGAAACGGGTGACCAAGCTCTCCGAGGGAGATTGCCGTGTCGAAAATCTGTTGGATTGCCGCTTTGTCCCCCTGATCGGGGCGAAGGGGTGGGAGAGCGAATAGTTACTCGCCACAGATAATCGTGAATATAATTCGCAGGCTATATGATTGGG